>CASUON010000059.1 GCA_949457475.1 uncultured Lachnospiraceae bacterium | reverse complement strand
ATTTTCCGCGAAATGGGGAGTGCAGATTGCGGGAATGATTTTTCAAACACGCTCTTGTACTAGTCAACAAAAACTGGACACAAATTTTAAATTTTTTTACAGCAAAGATTGGTTTTCTGTGCAATGCTATGGATGTCTTGATACATCCTTGTTTGGTTGGCTGGAGCGTATCAGGTATTCCGTAATTGTAAAGCCTGCTTGCGCACCGCTTATGCGGCTTCGGGCTTGACAATCGCTCCATACCTGATATCTGGCGCCTAAGCCAAACAAGGAAGGATCTATGCCGTCAGGCATCAGCTCCCAGCATTAACACCTGCAATAAAGTCTTTGGGTGCATAAGCCTCCTTGTACTGTTGCGGCGTTAGGTATTTCAGCGAATATGCAGGCCGTGCAGTATTGAAAAACGTGATGTATGCCGCCACCTCCTGCTCAACAGGGCTTTCACCAGTGGCATGAAAATCCATGAAGATTTCTGCTTTGATCCATCCGTTGATGGATTCCATCGCCGCATTGTCCGTTGGGGTCCCGGCTCTTGACATTGACCGGGTAATGCTGTACATCGGCAGCAGCCCGTTGAATGCTTTGGATGCATAGACCGCGCCCTGGTCGCTGTGGAGGACCATCTCATACTGCGGATATTGTTTCTTTAACCCGATCAGGTCATCCAGGCCGCTCAGGTATGTCATCCGGTCGCCCCGCCTGGACGAGAGGGCATGGGCGAGGATCTCATTGTTCCACAGATCCATGTATAGCGTAAGCCCATAGTAAATCCCTTTCACATAGAAAGCTGTCATGTCACTGACAATGCACTGCAGTGGCCTGTCAATCTGCATCTCGGTCATGAGCAGGTTCGGATAGATCTTGAACGGGTTTCCAGGCTTCTTGTATTTATAGTGTTTCGCCCCGCTCTTCACCCCGAGCGTCTTGCAGCATTTGTGCGCGTAAGGATCCGACATGACAGCGCCTGTATCCAGACGGATTTTGGCGTTCAGCCATCTGTATCCGTGAGAAGGATAACGGAGATGGTATTCCTCGGACAGCGCCAGGTTGCTGAGTAATGCTTTCGTACGTTCTGCCGGGTGGGAGAGCGTATGTTTCCAATTGTAGAAGCTGCTCCGCCGTATTCCCATCTTCTCACAGAGAAGGCTGACTGGAAAGTCGCCTGACAGCTCCAATATCACTTGGTATTCCCGTTGTCGATAGGAAGATACTTCTTCTCCACACCACTTCCTTTCACTGAGTATCCTTTTTTTAAGCGTGCTTCGTTTATCCGTGCCATGACGAGGGCATCAATAAGCTCTTCTTTTGACATGGATTCATATTCTTTGAGGCTGGTATCATTTGGGGCCTCAATAGGATGTGTGGCATTCCCGGTTTTCTTCCTGCGCACTCTGGGCGGAAGCCCCGTTTCGGCACGGTAAAGGCGAAGATATCCTTTCACACTGGATGGATTGAGCTGATACTTGACCGCCGCTTCCTCCACGGTTAGTTCCCCATCGTATACGCGCTTGGCGATGTCCAGGCGTTGTTCCCTGGTGTACTTCATTGGCAAACCTCCTGTTCCCTGGATGGTACTGCTTGTCCACGGATGATATTTCCTTTGTACATAGATTATATCACCGTGTCCAGTTTTTGCACCCCCGTGTCCAGTTTTAGTTTACCACTTCACTCTAGTAATTAATTGTAGAATTTTGGCCATTTTTTTACTTGTTTTTTTTTTAAATAGTATTATAATATAATTAATTGTCAATTCTCTAGTTGAGGCCAAAAAATTACTGTATTATGCCCCGGAATACAGTAGTTATTTTTTGTTCCTCAAAACAGCTACACACTCAAATTTTGAACAGTTTAAGGAGGGATATGATGTTTCAAAATGAAAGGATAGACAAACGGCTTACAAAGTCTTTTGCCTTAGTGTCATCTATCGCAGCAGCGGCATCTGTCATAGGCTTAATTGTGCTTATTGTTATGGTGAACAGGTATTCTTATGCACTGACCAATTATGGTTTTGCACAAGGCGACATTGGCAAGGCAATGTTCGAATTTGCGGATGTAAGGTCTGCGTTGCGCGCAACAATCGGTTATGACGACCAGGACGCGATTAATACCGTTTATAAGCAGCACGAAGAAGCGAAGAAAGCATTCGAAGAAAACTTTGCAAAAATTGAAGACACGATTGTATCAAAATCCGGCAGGGAGACATATAACCAAATCTCTGCCAAACTAGAGGAATATTGGCTTTTAGATTCTGAAATCATGCAAATTGGCAATACAACTGACCGGGATCAATGCGCGGAGGCGCAACAAATTGCCATAGAAAAGCTGGCGCCAATATACAGTGAGATTTACGCTGGCATGGACAGCCTGTTGAATGTTAAAGTTACCGAAGGAAATAAATTATCGAAAATGCTTATGGTCTTCAGTGTGATATTGGTTATCGTCATCATTGGCCTGATCGCATGTGCGTTTATTATTTCTTGGCGTATCGGTAAAAAAATTGCGGCAGGAATTTCTTCTCCATTACAAGAACTTGGGAACCGGTTGCGGACATTTGCTTCCGGCGACCTTTCCTCCCCATTCCCGACCCTTTCCACAGAGGATGAAGTTTCTGAAATGGTTACAGAAGCAGCCAATATGGCAAACGTGCTAAATTCTATTATTTATGATATTGAAGAGATACTTAGCCAGATGGAGGTCGGCAATTATACCGTCTCCTCCAAGATTAAAAATAAATACAACAACGATTTCTCGAAGCTGCTCGATTCTTTGTCCGGCTTGAAACGCCAGATGACCGCTACGTTACGTTCCATCGGCGAAGCGTCCGGGCAAGTATCCGCCGGTTCCATGAACCTGTCAGAATCTGCGCAGAGCCTTGCGGAAGGCGCTACGGAACAAGCAAGCGCAGTACAGCAGCTTCAGGCAACAATTATTGATATTACGGAAACAATGGAAAAGAGTATGGAAAGCGCCGAAGAATCTTACCATCAGGCGAAAAACTATGCGGATGAAGCAGACCACAGCCGTGCTGAAATGAAGACCATGGTTGCCGCTATGGAAAAAATTAGCAACTCTTCCGCAAAAATGGGCAATATTATTTCTGAGATTGAAGCGATCGCATCCCAGACGAACCTGTTGTCCTTAAACGCTTCGATCGAAGCGGCAAGGGCTGGAGAAGCCGGGCGTGGATTTGCCATTGTAGCAGAACAGATTCGCCGCCTTGCAGAACAAAGCTCTAAGGCAGCCGTAGATATTAGAGAATTGATCGAGAGTACGTTAGAAGAAATCGAAGATGGCAATAAAGCAGTTGCACGGGCATCCAACTCAATTGAAAACGTAGTAAGCGGCGTAAAACAGATCGCGGAATCTTCCAAGAATTTAAGCACTATGGTAGAAAACCAGACCTTAACGATGCGCCAGGCTGAGCAGGGTGTCAGCCAGATATCGGAAGTTATCCAGAACAACTCCGCTGCCGCACAGGAATCTTCCGCAACGAGCGAGCAGTTGTCCGCGCAGGCGACAACTCTGGACGAACTGGTAGGGCAGTTCGAATTATCCGATACTATTTAATCTACGTATTGTATCAAGAGATGCTATTCTTTGATTTATTTTGTGAAAATGGTTGATTATTACATACTAATAAGATTTTCATAAAATGCACTGTTAATTAATGGGATTATAATGAATAGAACAAATTAACTAAAGTGAAGTTATAATAACAAATTCATTAAAGTGAAGATTTTATAACATATTTATTAAAATGGGGTTTATATAACAGATTCACTAAAACGAAATTAGGATAACGACAGGAATAAAAAACTACCTTGTGTGTGAAACACAAGGTAGTTTTTTATTCCTGTTTATAAACATACCGCTAACTGGCCTTTTTCATTCCATGTAAAATCCATATTTCGTAATATACCCATTTAGTAAAATACATGGTCGCCGATCACCAGGCCGTCAATCAGACCATTATTAACTCGGAAATACAAACAGTCCACATTTCTGTTGCCGTTTAATACATCCTGCGCTACAGCCCGGCAGCTGCTGCCCTCCCCTGACGCCAAGGCCTGCGCAAACCGCCCGCTGGCTACCGGTGAAAACTGGCCGCCCTGGTAGATTACCCCGCTGATACTGTTTGGAAAACTGCTGCTGGCCACACGGTTCATAATGACGCTGCCAACTGCCAGCTGGCCTTCGTAAGACTGGTTGCCCGCTTCACAAAAGATAATCGTTGATAGCAATTCCAAATCTCCGGCGCTCGCCGTGTAGCAAGCGCTTTTTGCGGTATCCGCCTCCGTCCCGCTGCTGCTCTCCGTCTCATTGCTACTGCTCTCTGACTGCTGGCTGGCCTGTTGCTGCTGCCTTTGCTGTTCTTCCTGGCGCCTTTGCTCTTCCAGCTCCCGCTGCCTTGCAAGCTCTTCTTTTTGCCGCCGTATTTCTTCCTGCCTCTTTAAATCTTCTTGCGCCTTTTGCCGCTCAAGTTCTGCTTCATACGCTTTTTGCCGTTCCAATTCCTGCTCGTATTTCTGCCGCAGTGCCTGTGAATTTTGAATCTGCGCCATTTTATCACGCAGGCTGTTTTTTAATTCCCCAACCACCTGGTCAATCTGCTCTAACTGCGCCGACTGTTCCTGCTCCAGCCCATGGAGTGCTTCTTCCTCTGCGACCAGCTGCTTTTTCGTCTGCGCAATCATTTTTGTCGTCGCTTTGTATTCCTCCAGTTTATCCCGGTCATACGATACTACGGACTGAAAATATTCCGCCCGGCGGAGCGCTTCCGTCAAAGAGCCGGACTCCAAAATCTGTATTAACATCGTATCCATACTGTTTTCATACATAAAACGGATGCGCTTTTTCATTTGCTCATACTGCTGCGCACATTCTTCCTGGGCGTGCGCAAGATCTACCTGCGTCTGTGAGATTTCCTCCTGCTTCGTTTTTATCTGTGCCAGCGTATTATCCAGTTCGCCCGAGATCCGGCTGATCTTCGCCTGCCCGTCCGAAATCTGCGATTCTAACAGCTGCTGCTCTTGCTGATACGTATGGACCTGCTGGTCTGTCCTGTCCAGTTCGCCCTCCAGTTCGTTGATCTTATTGCCTGTATGGCTGATGCGGTCTTGGATCGAACCGGCACGCGCCTGGCTGGTACATAAAATACACAGGCAGACAGCCGGAATCAGCCACCGAATGTTTCTCTTCTGCAACATGTCTCCCACCTATTCCGTATGTTTTCATTTACCGTTCATATTTTACAAAATTATTTACATTTATTACCAAATTATAACATATTTTCCGATAGGTGTACATATCTTTTGTAATTTTTCATTTGAAAATCTGCACGGCCTGTTGTACATTTTCCACACCCAGCAGCCGGATGCCCGCCGTATCGCGCAACGCGCCCATATTTACCTTTGGCAGGATACAGGTGGTAAACCCGAGTTTGCGTGCTTCTTGGATGCGCTGCTCCGCCATGCTGACCGCACGTACTTCGCCGCTTAGCCCAACCTCCCCAAAACAAATCGTCTTTTCGTCGACCGCCCGTTCCTGATAGCTGGACACGACCGCAAGGATAAGCGCAAGGTCTAATGCTGGCTCGTTTATTTTAATCCCTCCCGCAATGTTGACATACGCGTCATATTCACCCAGGCGCATATTCAGCCGCTTTTCCAATACAGCCATCAGCAGGTTTACGCGGTTCGTATCCGTGCCGTCCGCAGCCCGCCTTGGTATCCCAAAGCTACTACGGCAAACAAGCGCCTGCACTTCCAGCAGCAGCGGCCTAGTCCCTTCCATTGCACAGGCGACGACCGATCCGGACGCGCCTTTTGGTTTGCCGCTTAGCATATATTCCGATGGGTTTGCCACTTCTACCAGCCCTTCTTCGCGCATTTCAAAAACCCCAATCTCGTTCGTCGACCCAAAACGGTTTTTTACGCCCCGTAGGATGCGGTAGGCCGCATGGCGGTCCCCTTCAAAATACAACACAGTGTCTACCATATGCTCCAGCACGCGTGGACCGGCTACAACCCCTTCTTTTGTAACATGCCCAACGATAAAAATAATTGTGCCAAACCTTTTTGCAAGCTGCAAAAACATGCCCGTTGCTTCCCGCACCTGGGATACGCTGCCTGGCGAAGATGAAATGTTCTCACTGTAGATCGTCTGTACCGAGTCGATAATGACGGCTTTTGGCTTTTCACGGCGTATTACTTCGCTGACAATTTCCAAGTTTGTTTCGCAAAGCAGCGTCAGACTGTCGGTAAATACCCCTATCCGGCGTGCCCGGATTTTGATCTGCTGCAAAGATTCTTCGCCGGATATGTACAATACGCTCACCTGTTTTTCGCTTAGGCTCCGGCATACCTGTAACAGCAGTGTCGATTTGCCGATCCCAGGGTCTCCGCCGACCAGAATCAGCGAGCCAGCCACAATGCCGCCGCCCAGCACACGGTCCAGCTCCGGAAACCCGCTGGGCAGCCGCTCCTGCGGCCTGGACGCAATCTCTGACAGGCTGACCGGCTTTGCGGCCGCCAGCTGCTTTTCCACCGTAGCGCTTTTCTTAGGCCCGGCAACTTCTTCTACAAATGTGTTCCACTGCCTGCATCCCGGGCACTGCCCCATCCATTTGGACGATTCAAAACCGCACTCCTGACAGAAAAAAACACTTTTTACTTTTGCCATAAATAATTCCCCCTTGCGCTTCTATGCGTAAAAATGCCTGTACATGGCAAGTATCGCCAAGTACAGGCAGCAAAAACGCATCCGCGTTTTATTTATTTTTTCGTAATTTTGACTTCGACTTGTTTCTCTGTTTCCAGCTCTACGCTGACGGTCAACTTGCCGCCCAGGTTCGTTTTTATCGTCCCTGCGTTTCCCCCGCTGATACATACCTCGTATTCCGTCGATTCCTCCAGCCCAAGCGTGATCTCCGCGTCTTCCGGGCCTTCAACCTGAAATGTTACGCCGTTTTGCGTCATATCCAGGCCGCATACTGCAGTTCCTGGCACGGACTCATATACGAACAATCCGTTGCGTTCTAGCTTTGTAATTTCCCGGAATGTTTTGATCTTGTATGAATCCCCGCCGTGCCCGAAATTGTCTTTTTTCGTCTTAGACGCTAAGGTATAATCTCCAAAACTGATCGTCCCATCAGCCTCTGTACGTATTAATTCTTTAATTACACCCATTGTTTTATCCTCCAGTCCCGTTCTTGTATTTATACTGGCGAACATAATATTTTGCCAGTAATACTGACTCGCGGGCGCTGATGCTAAAAGCGATATCGCTGTTTTCGCCACCCGTGAGTATAACAAAATAGGTGGGGCGCGCAGAACATCCTGTCCGGCTTTCTGAACACGTCCTTATCTTATTATACAATAAAGCTGTACTTTTTGCCACTGGTTTTTCGGGTCGTTTCCTTATATTTAAAATGGATACGCCAACGGTCTTCACGCCATCTTGGGATTACTGGCTAGAGAAATGGATTTCTTTGTTTTTCGTCCCAACAGTAACCGTGTCCCCTTTTTTTAGCGCGCCGGAAAGTATCTCTTCGGCCAGCCGGTCTTCGATCTCCGTCTGAATCGTACGCCGTAGCGGCCTTGCGCCAAATTTCGGGTTATAGGACTTCTCTACGACATAGCTTTTGGCAGTATCCCGGATGACTAGGTTAATATCCAGCTGGCTTTTGCACCGCGCTATCAAATTTCTAGTCATCAGCGTAACAATGCGCTTCATGTCCTCTTTGTTTAACATACGGAATACAAGGATTTCATCAATCCGGTTGATAAATTCCGGCTTGAATATCCTTTTGACTTCTTCCATCACGCCGCTCTTCATGCGTTCATAGTCCTGCTTTTCGTCTTCCAAAAATGCGAATCCAAGTTTTTTCGGCTCAACGATAACCTGCGCCCCCGCGTTTGACGTCATAATAATAATTGTATTTTTAAAATCCACCCGGCGCCCCTGCGCGTCTGTAATCCTTCCATCATCCAGCACCTGCAGCAATATATTAAACACATCCGGATGCGCTTTTTCGATCTCGTCGAACAAGATCACACAATACGGGCTACGGCGCACTTTTTCACTTAGCTGCCCGCCTTCGTCATAGCCGACGTATCCGGGCGGGGAGCCGATCAGTTTGGATACGCTGTGCTTTTCCATATATTCTGACATATCGACCCGTACAATCGCCTGCTCGTCGCCAAACATCGCTTCTGCAAGCGCTTTTGAAATTTCCGTCTTGCCTACCCCGGTAGGCCCTAAAAAGAGGAAGGAGCCAATCGGGCGGTTCGGGTCTTTTAATCCGACGCGCCCCCTGCGGACGGCCCTTGCGACTGCGCTGACTGCCTCCTCCTGGCCGATTACGCGCTTGTGCAATATCTTTTCCAGTTTCTGTAGCCTCTCCGCTTCCCCTTCCGTCAGCTTTTTAACTGGAATTTTTGTCCATCCAGAAACGACGTCCGCAATTTCGTTTTCTCCAACTGATAGCTGTTTTTTGGCATTGCTCCTTTGAAACCTTTTCAGCAGCTTGTCGTATTCTTTCTTGCATTCATCCCGCTGGGCTTTTATTTCAGAAGCATGTTCAAACTCCTGGCCGATCAGCGCCTGTTCCAGCTGTTCCTCTAGATTTTGCATCTGCTCTTCCAGCTCTTTTTGCTTTTCCGGCACCGGAAACCCGTTTAGCCGCACTTTGGCGGCTGCTTCATCGATCAGGTCAATCGCCTTGTCCGGCAGGAAACGGTCGCTGATATACCTGGCTGAAAGCCTTGCCGCCGCTTCTATGCCTTCGTCTAGAATCGCAACGCGGTGGTGTTTTTCATACTGCCCGCGCAGCCCTTTTAAAATCTCAACGGTCTGCTCTACCGTCGCTTCTTCTACGGTTACCGGCTGGAAACGACGCTCTAACGCCGCGTCCTTTTCCACATATTTACGGTATTCCTCAATGGTCGTCGCGCCGATCAGCTGGATTTCCCCGCGCGCCATAGCCGGCTTTAAGATATTCGAAGCGTCGATTGCACCTTCCGCGCTCCCGGCGCCGATAATCGTATGAATCTCATCGATAAACAGGATAATATTGCCGGCGTATATGACTTCATGGATCACGCGTTTGATACGTTCCTCAAATTCGCCACGGTATTTGGAGCCTGCGATCATGCCGGACAAATCTAGCGAAACGACCCTCTTTTCCGCAACGGTATCCGGCACCATCCCAGCGATAATACGCTGCGCGAGCCCTTCTACAATCGCTGTCTTGCCTACGCCAGGCTCTCCGATCAGGCAGGGGTTGTTTTTGCCGCGCCTGCTTAAAATCTGGATGACGCGTTCAATCTCGCCCTCCCTGCCAATCACCGGGTCAAGCCCGTCCTCTGCCGCCATCCGGGTTAAATCCCTGGAATACTGGTCCAGCATGACGGTTGCCTCGCTCCTGCGGCGCACCGGTTTGCCATTCTGGAAGTCTTCTTTATATAAATTGGTATCTTCGCCCATTGCTACCAAAATGTCTACATACACTTTCTGCATATTGACATTCATTGTGTTTAACAGCCTGGATGCGGCGCAGTCCATAGATTTTAGGATTGCCAGCAGTAGATGCTCCGTCCCGATATCCTCACTGCGAAACCGCTCTGCCTCGGATGCGGCCATATCCAGCAAAATCCTGGTCTTTGGCGTATAGCCGTCCCGTTCCGCCACGGATACGGCGGACGCCGACGGCGCAATTAAATCCTGGATCAGCTGCAGCAGCTGTTCTTCTTCTACCCCGTTATCCATTAAAATCTGGGCGGCAACGCCGGTCCCTTCTTTGAGCAGCCCCAGAAGGACATGCTCCGTCCCGATATAATTATGCTGTAATGTCTTCGATAACTTGCCCGCAAGCTCTAACGCCCTTCGCGCTTTTGCGGTATACGGTTTATCCATTCCATTTTCCTCCAAAAATAATTAATTGCAGGACGTTTACAGATCATTCAAATCCATAATTTCCATATCATCTTCATCCATATGCCCACGCCTCTTCTTCCGTGATCTGCGTTTTGCCATGGTATCTTCCACTTCCCAGTCGTCCATTGGGTCATGCCCGCCTGTTTCCTTAGCCCTGTCCATAGCCGAAAGTTCCTGTGGCGCTCCTGCTATTGCGCTTTTATGCGTATACTGTACTGACTGCCGCATCTTTTCCGCCGCAATCTGTACCGAATCCGGCGCTGCTGCCGGCTGCGTATCCTGCTGTTGTACGCCCGGACGCACTGGCTCTTCCTGCGCATAGGTCCGCTGCTCCTGCTCCCGGAGAAGACGCGCCTGCTGTTCCTGTTCCCGGAGCATGCGCACCCGCTGCTCCTGCTCTTTCGTAAGGCGCGTCTGTGGTTCCGGTTCCCCGCTCAGGAGCGTCCCTCCCAATTGGGACTGCGGTTCTTTTTCCCCGGCCAGTTGGGACTGCTGGCCTTGTGACAAGTACCGCTGCTCCCCGGCCAAGGCCTGCTGTGGTCTTCCATCATAAGACGGCTGCTGTTCCTGCGTGTATCCGGTCAACGGCTCCTCCGTCAATGCCTGCCGATTTTTTCTTCCGTCATAGGACGGCTGCATTTCCTGGGCAAGCCCCGCCTGTTGTTCCCGTTCTCTCATTAGACGTGCTTGTGGTTCCTGCGGTAAACGTGTCTTTACCTCCTGCTCTCTGGCTAGACGCGCCTGTGTTTCTTGCTCTCTGGCTAGACGTGCCTGCTGTTCCTGCTCTTTCGCTAGGCGCACCTGCATTTCCTGTTCCCGAATTAAGCGCGATGGCTGTTCCTGCTCTCTGGCTAAACGTGCCTGCTGCTCCTGCTCCCTCACTAGACGTGCCTGCTGCTCCTGCTCTCTCGCCAAGCGCACCTGCATTTCCTGTTCCCGGGTTAAGCGCGGCGGCGTTTCCTGCTCCCTCGCTAGACGCGACTGCATTTCCTGTTCCCGGGTTAAGCGTGCCTGTGTTTCTTGTTCCTGCGTGCTACGCCGCTGGCCCAACTTATTTTGTTGTTCTTGGGCAAGCTGCTCTTGCTGTATCTTACGGATTTCATCCGGCGTGCTGATACGGTCTTTCAAGTTCGCCGCTGCCGCCCGGTGTGCCGCTTTTGTATCCGAAAGTATTGTTTTCGTTATTTTTTTCGCCTCTGCCCCTGCGGATTCCCGATCCAGTATCCGGCCTGCCGCAAGCGAATTTTTGCCTACTTGGTCTTTTGCCTTCTGCATTTTTTTGACAGTTTTTTTACTACGGATTTTCTCCTCGCCCCAATCTGCTTCGCGCGCGTCGCGGCTTCGAAACAAAAGCGCCGTAAAGAGGATAATCAACAACAGCAGCGCAACAACAAAAACGCTGACAATCTTTACCATCGTACTTTTTAATTCATTATATTTTTCTACCTGGAGGTTGTATTTATTTAACGTAACCGTCCGTTCGATCGGCTCTTCCGGTTCCGGCTCCTGCTGCGCAACTGCAAACTCCTGCGCATAGCGCATATAAGTCCCCTGCGCCTTATCATACAAATACCAGCCGTCAGTTCCATCGGAATTGATGCCGTAGACTAGATAATAGTCTTTCAAATTTTTGGACGCCGTATTCTTATATGCGGTTACAGCCTTGCCGGAAGGCAATGTCAGTTTCTTTTTCTTGTAGCCGGGCGGCAGCTGCGCGCGCGCGCTGCTTATAAATACAACAAAATTCTCTCCAATCCCGGTATATTTAAACCGCTCTACCGCATTTTGCTGGTCATCATAGAAATAAAACCCGGTCGAACCATTGCCGTCCGTATTTTCCATAAAGACCAGATGGACGTCATTTGCTTCACAGTGAAACGTTGAATAGTTGTTGCCGCCGATTTGTACCGATCCCTGTACAAAATCCGACGGGATATCCTGCGTGACCGTGCTGTAAGAAAAATTATTGGACAATTTGTAGGCCGCGCCGTCTAATGTAACCGTGCCGTCTCCCGCGATCTTTCCGAGCAGTTTCGCGCCCCCGGTACGGCCTCCCTGGCCCGCTTCGTTATCCGCCTGCGTGTCCGCGCCCTGGCCGGAAGCGCCTTGCGTTTCTCCCCCTGTCGTCCCGCCATCTGCCTGGCCTGGGTCTGCCGCAGAGCTGTCTGCCGGGGCCTGCGGACTGCCGCCTGCCGTCACGGTAATACTGTAAACCGTATAGGAATTATCCGGCGCAGAGCAAGTTACCTTTACGGTATTCGTACCCGGGCTGATGGAGCGCGCGCCCTCTACCGAAGCGATCGTACCGCCTGCAGCCCGCGGTATCGCGCGCACATTCAAATCCGTTACGTCCACGTCTACAGTCGCCGTATATTCAAGTACATCTGGAGAAAAAGCCGGGCTTAACGTGCCCGGGGCAATATCTAGTTCAGATAATTTGCTGTCGCTGGAACTTGATACCTGCCCGGCGTTGCCAGCTGTCGCATATACGCTTATGCTGCGCGCCGGTGAAAAAATCAGCAGTCCGGCCATTGCAGCAAGCAGGAATTTTTTGCTTCTGTTTTTCATTCTATTAATCCTTTCTTCTGTATATCAGCTGCCAAATTCTAATGAAAGATTCTGAAGTCATTCTACCATATTTTTTTGGATTTTCAACCCCATATCACGGGTTCGCCTTCTTTGGCGACCCCGCGCACATCTGCTGTAAAAGCCCTGGCAATTCAAAAAACGCATCCACCTTTGGCACTTGGGCCTGAATATTTCCAAAACCATACGCCGCGTGGATAAATTCCGCCCCACCAGCAAGCGCCGCCTCATAATCCGCCTGGATGTCCCCTACATAAATCCCCCGTTCCAACTGGTTGCGTTCGATGATAAGCGCGATATTTTCGCTTTTCTGCCTGCCGTTGTCCCCAAAACACGCATGGTCTTTAAAATAAGTCTCCAAATGGTAATATTCCAGAAAAACTTCAATATAACCGCATTGGCAATTGCTGACAATATACAGCGGAAACTGCCGTGCCAAAATTTCAATCGTCTCTATTACGCGCGAATACAAATTTGCCCCATGCCTGCACAGATACTCATTTTCCGCCTCATAGCATTCTTCGGCAATGGAAAGCACCTCGTCCAGGTCATGCTGTGGAAACAGCTCGCGCGCAAGCTTGTCCATCGGCATCCCCATAACCCGGTACAGTTCCTCCCTTGTCACTTCTTTTCCAAGCTTCGGCACGCTGATCGCGCTCCATGCCTGCGCGATCTGTTCGGTACTGTCCCATAGTGTGCCGTCCATATCAAAAATAATTCCTGTCTTCATAATTTTATGTTTCCTTTCCTTTTTTCCATTTGTCTTCCGCTATTGTGTCGAACGCCTTTCCTGGTTCTTCCTATATGTTCACACATTTTTTAGAATTAAATTATAATTTGCACTCCACAAATAAAACAGAATCGTGTATAATCAGTGTGCGATGCTGTTTTTCATTGTAACACAATAACAGGAGATTTAGAATAGGAGATATGGAAAAATGAGCCAACAAAAAGTAGACCAATATAAAAAAGAGAAATACAACCGCAAGAAACAGCTGGAGATCGAAAAAAGGACCCAGCTGACCTACCGCATTGCCGGCAGCATTGTCGCAATCGCCCTTGTCGGGTGGATCGGTTTTTCAATATACTCCAGGGCGGAAGCGAATAAACCGGCTTCTTATACGGAAGTAAATATGAATGCGATCAATGACTATATGGGGACGTTAAATTAGTTCCCGGATCGTCCTCTAGATATCATCTACAAAGTGGACATGGATGCGATCAATAACTATATGGGGGACGTTAAATTAACTCCCGGATCGTTCGTCTAGATATCATCTACGAACAAAATGAAACAGCATGCTGTTCACTGTTATGAATACAAAAAAACGCCGGATTATTCATCAGGCGTTTTTTTGTACATATGCCACCCGCATGCATGCGCCGGTTTTTGGTACGTATGCCACCGCACATACATCTACCGGTTCCCGAAACGGCACGCTTACTGCTCTTTTGCAACTTCTGCTTTTGACAGCGCATCTTTAATTGCATTTAACAATACGGTTGACGTATACTGGTTTGCTTTGTCGTAAGTAATGTTTTCCGTCGACTGCTTTTCATAGATCTGCTGGCTGATATGGTCTAACGCTGGCTGCATCAACGGGTACATCGCCGCGGCTGTCTCATCCAGATTATCTAATGATATCGCGTTGATGCGATTATCATCCACAACTACCTTTACATCCATGGTCTGGTTGTTCAATACAATGGACGAAGTGTAGACGCCGGATACGTACCCCATTGTTTCCTGGGCGTCGCCGCCCTTTTTCCCTGAACGGAACATAAAAACCAGCAGCAGGATCAGTAAAATTGCAAGTGCTGCAAATATGACGGTATAGATGACTTCTCTCATGTGTAATACTACAATTCTTGTCTTTGCACTCATGGGACTGCTTCTCCGTTATCTGCTTATTTTTATTGTATGCAGCCAGGCGCCGTTTATGCATGATACCGCCTTATTTTAGGCGAATGTGGCCCTCATCGGACACAATGTCCAGTTTCGCGCTGCTGCCTGCAGTATGCCTCTGATAACTCCAGCCGTCTTCTTTATAGCGTTTCTTTTTGCCCCCGGACAGATTTTTCACAGACATATCCCCATTATACGTCTTCATTGTTATATCCAGTTTTTCCCGGCACTCATCTTTTAATAGGATAGAAATATCCCCATATCCGCTTTTTACGCTCATCCTTCCACGAATATCGGCGTCTGAGAATAGTATCTGGCCATCCCCTG
>CASUON010000058.1 GCA_949457475.1 uncultured Lachnospiraceae bacterium | reverse complement strand
GGAAAAAGAGCAACCGCAGCAGAAGGCAGGGAAAGCAGAGCGCCAGGAAAAAGAGAAAGAACAAGAACAAGAGGAGGAACAGCGAAAGAAACGCCGGCTGGAAAGAGAGCAGCGCAAGGAGCAGAGAGCGCGTCAGAAAGAAGAACAAAAGAAACATGCGGAAGAAGCGATGCGCCTGGAACAGGAAAAACGCCGGATAGAAGAAGAACGGCGCGAAAAGATCAGGCAGCAGAAAGCCGAAGAGGCGCGGCGCAAAGCGGAAAAGAAACAACAAGAAATGGAAACAAAACAGCGGTTGCAACAAAAACGCAAAGAAGAGGAAATGCGCCGCGAACAGGAGCGGCAAAGGGAAGAAGAGGCATTGCGCAGTATGGAAGAGGCAAGGAAACAGGCGGAAGAACAGGTACGCCAAGCGGAAGAGGCAAAGAGGCTGGCACAAGAAAGGCGTAAGAGAGAGTATACGCTTTTGGGGGATTCCTGGCAAGAGGATGAGGAACCGCAACAGCCTGAAAAAAACAATGGCAGCGTGGAACAATTGGAACATTATACGTATTTCGATGGGACAAGCATCCGCGATTCCGCCGGTTTGACGAAAGAGGCTTTCCAGGCCGGAGAACGCCTGCTAGCAAAAAAAGAGATCAAAGTATACCAGGTGGTATCCGGTTATGAAAGAAAAGACAGCGAGCGCAAAGGAATGATCGAAGCCGTTGGGGCGGATAAAAAGGTGGAATTTGACATCCGTATCGTCTTTTCACGTTCGGAAGTCGTAGATTCTTACTGTGGATGTCCGCAATGCCGCAAAAACTATTATTCCTGGTATACAAAAAAAAGCAACTGCCCGTATGTGGCGGGCGTATTGCTTACGTTGGAAAATTATCTAAAGCACGCCAATTTCGGGGACGCCACGGATTATAATGGGGAAGAGCTGTTGTCCCATTACCAGAAAAAACGGGGGAACCTGCTTGTGGCCGGACAGACGGAAAAAGGCAGCCTGCAGCTTGTCCCAAGGCTCACCAGGAAGAACCGGGAACTGTCCGTGTCGTTTAAAATCGGCTTTACGAAGCTATTAATCGTAAAAAAGCTGGACGTATTTTGTGAAAATGTGAAAAACGCGGCTACGGATACGTATGGCGCAAAAACGCAGATCAATCATAATATTGAAAATTTTACTGAAAATGGAAAAGGCTGGATACGGTTTATTAACCAGATTATACGCGAAGAAAAAGAATTCCAAAAAAGACTGCAGGCGTCCCGTAGCTATTATGGGCATTCGTCGGGGAGCGTAGGGAGCGAATTGAACCTGTTCGGCTGGAGGCTGGATGAATTTTATAAGCAGGTCGGGGCAGATACGATCGAATTTGACGATAAAGACAGCACGGAGAAAATGAAACGGACGGTTGCCTGTAAAATGTGCAACCCAAAAGTATCGATGCGCATTTCCGAAAAAAAACGCGAGGGCGACAACCAGTTCCATGGCATCAAAGTAGACGGCACGCTGCCGAAGCTGTATATGGGGACGGACGCCGCCTATTATATCAAAGGCGGGTACTTAAACCAGGTCGATAAAGAATTTTTGGAAAAAGTGGAGCCGCTGTCGAAGATGTCGACAGGCGACCGTTTTTCCTTCCACGTGGGCAGGAACAATATGTCTGAATTTTACCGCAGGATTTTGCCTGGGCTGCGGGATATTGTGGAAGTCAAAGAAACGGCGCCGGAAAAATTCCACGCCTATTTGCTGCCGGAGGCGCAGTTTACGTTTTATCTGGATGCGGAAGAAAGCAACGTGACCTGCCAGATTTTTGCGCGGTACGGGGAACGGGAAGTCTCTGTGCCAGGAATTATCAAGCTGAGGCAAACCGGGGAAATCGAGCCGTTTCGGGATGAAAACAAAGAGGCGGAGGTATTATATCACACAAAGCAGCTGTTGCCGGAATTGGATCTCGAGAAAGAAGAGCTGCATTGCGGCGGCGACGAAGAGCTAGTCTATCAGATGATGGAAAGCGGTACGCAAAAGCTGATGGAAATGGGGGAGGTGCGCTGCACCCAGCGTTTCCAAAGGTATCATACCGTAAAGCCAATCAAAGTATCGGTCGGGGTGTCAGTGGCGTCCGGGCTGCTGGAGCTGGATATTATGACCGAGGATGTGCCGCCGGAAGAGCTGCTTGGAATCTTGGCGAATTACCGCGCAAAGAAAAAGTACTACCGTATGAAGGACGGCTCTTTCGTCAACCTGGACGATAATTCCGTGGAAATGCTGGCGGAACTAATGGAAGCTACGCATATGAAGCCGAAAGAGTTCGTGAAGGGCAAATTTCATCTGCCGATGTACCGTACTTTGTACCTGGACAAAATGCTGGAAGAAAACGACAGCGTGTACAGCAGCAGGGACAGCCATTTCCGAAAGATTGTAAAAGGGTTTAAAACGGTAAAGGACGCGGATTTTGAAGAGCCAAAGAGCCTGTCAAAGATTATGCGAAACTACCAAAAAAACGGCTATAAATGGCTACGTACGTTAGAAAGCTGGCAGTTTGGCGGGATACTGGCGGATGATATGGGGCTTGGGAAGACGCTCCAGATTATTGCGGTGCTGCTGGCGGCTAAGCAGGAAGGAAAAGAAGGGACGGCGCTGGTCGTTGCGCCGGCTTCGCTCGTCTTTAACTGGGGCGACGAATTCGGGCGGTTTGCGCCGCAGCTGGAGGTCGCGTTAATTACTGGGACGCAGGAAGAACGGCGGGAAAAAATAGAAGCCTACCAGCAGGTAGACGTTATGGTAACCTCGTACGATTTGTTGAAACGGGATATCCTGTATTATGAGGGCAAGCAGTTTGCCTATGAGGTGATTGACGAAGCGCAGTATATTAAAAACCATACGACCGCGGCTGCAAAGGCGGTCAAAATAGTAAACAGCCAGGTGCGGTTCGCGCTGACCGGCACGCCGATTGAAAACCGGCTAAGCGAGCTGTGGAGCATTTTTGATTTCCTGATGCCTGGGTTTTTATATGGATACGACGTATTTAAACGGGAAATCGAAACGCCGATCGTGCGCTATGACGACGAAACGGCGATGAAACGCCTGCAGAAAATGGTTGGCCCGTTTATCTTGCGCAGGCTCAAAGAGGCCGTGTTAAAAGACCTGCCGGATAAGCTGGAAGAAAGCCGCTATGTTCGGTTTGACAGCAAGCAGCAGAAATTGTACGACGCGCAGGTTGTACATATGCGCGAGGCGATTGCCAGCCAGAACGAGGAAGAGTTCCATAAAAATAAGATGCGTATCCTCGCGGAGCTGACAAGGCTGCGCCAGATTTGCTGCGACCCGTCGCTTTGCTTTGAAAACTACAGGGGGGAATCCGCAAAGCTGGACGCCTGCTTGGAGCTGGTACAAAGCGCGATAGACGGCGGGCACCGGATGCTGCTGTTTTCGCAGTTTACGTCGATGCTGGATATTTTGAAACAGAGGCTGGAGGATGCAAATATTGCCTATTATACGATTACCGGAAACACGTCGAAAGAAAAACGCCTCCAGCTTGTCAAAGAATTTAACGAAGGGGACGTACCGGTATTTTTGATTTCTTTAAAGGCGGGCGGCGTAGGGTTAAACCTAACTGGAGCGGACGTCGTAATCCACTATGACCCGTGGTGGAACTTGGCGGTGCAAAACCAGGCGACAGACCGCGCACACAGGATTGGGCAGACGAAAAAAGTAACCGTATTTAAATTGATCGCCAAGCATACAATCGAGGAAAAAATCCAGCAGCTGCAGGAGACGAAGAAAAACCTGGCGGAGCAGGTCATTAGCGGGGAGGGCGGCCAGCTTGGCAGCATGAGCAAAGAAGAGCTGTTGGCGCTGCTGGAAGTATAGCAGAGGCTTTGGCGCTGCTGGAAGTATAGCAGAGGCTGTTGGCGCTGCTGGAAACGTAGCGGCATAGAAAAGGAAACGTAAAACAGGCGGCCGTGCAGGATGACAGGCAAGGCATGGGAAGGCATAGTAAGACATGGATAGAGGACAGGATTCTTTTTATAGTAAAATATTTAAACTCGTACTGCCGATTATAATTCAAAACTTGCTGAGTGCGGCGGTTAGTTCGGCCGACGTCGTGATGCTGAATTATGTCGGGCAGTCGTCGATATCGGCGGTTTCCCTCGCGTCCCAATATGTAAATATCCTTTTTATGGTGTTTTACGGGCTGGGCACCGGGGCTACGATGCTGTGCGCCCAGTATTATGGAAAAGGGGATTTGCGCGCAATCCAGGTCGTAGAAGGAATCGCGTTGCGCTTTTCGCTTGGCTGCGCGCTGTTGTTTGCCTGCTGCGCGCTGCTGCTGCCGGGGCAGATGATGCATATTTTTACAAACGACCGGGAGCTGATACAAATTGGCGCCTCGTACCTGCGGTTTATGTGCGTTAGCTTTTTATGCTGGGGCGTGATCGAGGTATATCTGTCTGTACTGCGCAGCATTGGCAAGGTAGCTGTAAGTACGGCGATGAATGTACTGGCCTTTTCGCTCAATATCCTGTTAAACGCCGTGTTCATTTTTGGGCTGTTCGGGGCGCCGAAGCTGGGGGCAATGGGCGTTGCGATTGCGACTTCCTTATCCCGTGTCATAGAGCTGGCAGCATGTTTGGCTGTTTCCGCAAAAAGCATGGAGGTAAAGCTGGACTTTCGCTACTTGTTTATCCGCAATGAGAAGCTGTTTTCGGATTTTGTAAGGCTGTCCTTGCCGGCGATGGGCAATGATATTAGCTGGAGCGTGGCTTTTTCCATGTATTCTGTGATTATCGGGCATCTGGGCACCGACGCTGTGGCCGCCAATTCTTTTGTCGTAGTCGTACGAAATTTTGGGACGATCCTCTGCTTTGGAATGGCAAGCGCGGGAGGCATCCTGCTAGGAAATATCATTGGGGAAGGCCGGATGCAGGAGGCAAAAGACGGCGCGAAAAAACTGATGAAGCTTACGATCGCCGCGGGGGCTATTGGAGGTGTAATCATTTTAGCGGCTATGCCGATTGTGATGCAGTACGCGAAGCTGACGGACGAAGCGATGCATTACTTAAAATACATGCTGCTCATTAATACGTATTATGTGATGGGCGCCGCGGTCAATACGACGCTGATTGCGGGCGTGTTCCGCGCCGGAGGGGACAGCCGCTTTGGGTTTATCTGCGATACGGTCGATATGTGGTGCTATGCGGTGCCGCTTGGGTTCCTTGCGGCGTTTGTACTTAAGCTGCCGGTGCTGTGGGTGTATTTTTTGTTATGTACGGATGAATTTGTAAAATGGCCGTGGGTGATCCGGCATTATCTAAGCGGCAAGTGGCTGAATAATATTACGAGGGACCATTTGTTTGAAAACGGGGCGTAAGGAACTGAATTGGAGGAGGCGGTGCACTTATGTCGATACAGATTTTGACGGTACGGCAGTTTTTTGAGACCTTTCTCGTTTTTGGCGTTTATTGTATGATGACATTGCTGCTGCCGGCAATATTTTTATACCGGAGCGTGCGCCGGATGCGGTTTGCCGCGCGTTTTATGATTTACCAGACTGCCGGAAATTTTTATATGCTGTTTTTGGTGGCGCTGCTGCAATTTTTCCATATTTGCGGACGGGCGACGCTACGCCTGTTTACATTAGCGCCCGTTATCGTCTATGCGGCATGCGTGCTGTCCCGGTGGATTGTCGGCAGGGAAGAGGGGCAGGGCGGAATGGACGCGCAGGCCCGTAAATGGGCCGCCGTGGATTTTCTGTCCGGATGTGCAAACCGTATTTGGCGCAGGCTGGGGGAAATGATTTTGTTGTTTATCATCGCGGCGGTTTTGCTTGCCGCGTATGATGGAAATATGGCAGGCCATCACAGTTATCAGATGTCGGACATTAGCGCGTATAACAGCTGGATATACGGGATGGAAAACGGCAGCGTATCAGTCGGCGGGCCGCCGCGCTTGTTTTACGGCGTGATCTATTTCCTCTACCTAGTGTTTGGGCTGGATGATTTTATGCTGTTTCGGACTTTTTGGATCGTCCAGATGATCCTGCTTTATTTTATGCTGCTGGCATTTTTAAGGCTATGTTGTAAATATTCTTATAGTGTATACATAGGCACCGGGCTGTACATGGTCGCCGCATTTCTGCGGACGGGCAGTGCCAGCGGCGGGGGCAACCGTCAGCTGCAGGAGTTTGGGATGCTGTTCGTATTGGCGTCAGGGGCGTTTTTGCTGCTGTTTTTTAAAACAAAGAAACAGGAATTGTCCCGGGAAGAAGCGGCTCAGGAAACGTTGCAAAGCCGGGCGGATAAAAGGGCGGACGGAGAAGAGAAGCAGGTGTTTTTGCTGGATGACCTGCTGGCACAGACAGCGGCGGACGAAAAGGCGGGAAAAATTACGGGCGCACCTGCCGATAGGCAAAAAGCAGGGGCTTTGGATCATGGACTGGCAGGCTCGCCGGCTGAAGCAGGGTCGAAACAGGGCGAAGCCGTGCTGATTATGCAGGAAAACGAGCAGGATGGTACGATATCGATTAAAGAGTGTCTGTTGGACGGTTCGATTTCCATACAGGATGCTTCGATTGAAGAGCTGGCGCAGCACGCATCGGAAGATATCCCGCTGTCGGATAGGGGCGCAAAGCAGGGGCGGCAAAAGCCAAAGGCGCAAAGCCGTAGCGCTTATAGCCTGTGCGGGCTGCGCAGCGAGAGCGCGAAATACCTGGTGTTTTTTTGCCTGGCGTTTCATATTGCGCTGTCCGCGGCAGCGGGGCTGGCGTCGTCGGCGGGCATCTTCTGCGTGGCAGTGTGTATCGCCTACTGTTTCCGCTTGTTCCGCGTACCGTATTTGTGGCGGGTTTTGCTGGCTGCGGCGGTATCGGTCTTGTTGACGGCAGTGCCTGTATGGATTGCCGCTTCTTCGGGCGGCGCGCTGGAACGTACCGCAGAAATACCCGCAGATATGCCTATGCTGCAAGAAGGCAGCCGGCTGTCATGGCAGGCGTCGCTGTCCCTCCTGTTATATGGAAACGGCATGCAAAACCTGGTTACCTGGCTGTCGTTGGGGCTGTTGTTGCTGCTTGCGGCAATCTTTTTTGCGGTGCGCCAGACGGATTATGCCGCGCATATGCTTGCGGTAGTATTTTATATGGGCGGCCTGTTGGCCGTAAACGCCGCGGCTGGCTCCGGCTATCTGCCAGCGGGGGATGGCTGGGGGTGCACCCGCCTTTATCTGGCATATTCGCTTGTAGTTGTATGGGGGCTCTGCTTGGACGGCGTGCTATGGCTGTTGTTTTACAAGAGGCATACAACCGAAATTTTAAGTTGAGAAATGTTTCAAGAAGTGTTATTTTATTAAATGAGGAAACGTAAATCCTGTTTGCAGTCCGGCAAAAGGCATGCACTGCAGGCTGCCGGGTGCCAACACATTATTTTGAAAAAGGAGAAAAGGAAAACAATGAGCAAGAAACCTACAGTATTAATGATTTTAGATGGTTTTGGTTTGAATGAAAAGACCGACGGCAATGCGATTGCGCAGGGAAATACGCCTATAATTGACCAGCTGATGAAAGATTATCCGTTTGTAAAAGGATATGCCAGCGGGCTTGCCGTAGGCCTGCCGGACGGGCAGATGGGAAATTCGGAGGTCGGGCATCTGAATATGGGCGCAGGGCGTATTGTATACCAGGAGCTTACAAGAATCTCCAAAGAGATAGAAGACGGCAGCTTCTTTAAAAACGAAGCGCTGCTGGATGCGGTGGCAAACTGTAAAGCAAATAATTCCGATTTGCATTTGTTCGGCCTTTTGTCAGACGGCGGCGTGCACAGCCACAATACGCACCTCTATGGGCTGTTAGAGCTGGCAAAGAGGGAAGGGCTTGCGAATGTATTTGTACACTGCTTTATGGATGGGCGTGATACGCCTCCGGCGTCCGGCAAAGATTATGTACAGCAGCTGGTAGATAAGATGGCCGAGATCGGCATCGGGCAGGTTGCTACGATTTCCGGCCGTTATTACGCAATGGACAGGGACAACCGCTGGGAAAGGGAAGAAAAAGCGTATCTGGCGTTAACCAAAGGCGAGGGCGTACGGGCAGAAGACCCGGTTGCGGCAATGCAGGCGTCTTATGACAATGACGTAACGGATGAATTTGTACTTCCGATTGTAATTGAAAAAGGCGGCGAGCCGCTTACGACGGTAAAGGACAAGGATTCTGTAATCTTTTTCAATTTCCGCCCAGACCGTGCGCGTGAGATGACAAGGCTGTTTTGCTGCGACGAATTTGACGGATTTGACCGTGGGCCTAGAAAGCAGGTAACTTTCGTATGTTTCACAGAGTATGATGTGACGATTCCAAATAAACAGATTGCGTTTAAAAAAGTAGAGCTGGAAAATACGTTTGGCGAATACCTGGCCGAGCATGGCAAGACGCAGGCTAGGATTGCGGAAACGGAAAAATACGCCCATGTGACGTTTTTCTTTAACGGCGGCGTAGAAGAGCCGAACGAAGGGGAAGACCGGATTCTTGTAAATTCGCCAAAAGTTGCCACATACGACTTGCAGCCGGAAATGAGCGCGCCTGGCGTATGCGACAAGCTGTGCGAGGCAATCCGCTCCCAGAAATACGACGTGATTATCATCAATTTCGCGAATCCGGATATGGTTGGCCATACCGGCGTAATGGAAGCTGCTAAGCAGGCGGTCGCAGCAGTGGATACCTGCGTAGGCAAAGCGGTAGAAGCGTTGAAAGAAGTAGACGGGCAGATGTTCTTATGCGCAGACCATGGAAACGTAGAACAGATGATTGACTATGAGACTGGCGTTCCGTTTACCGCGCATACGATCAACCCGGTTCCGTTTATCCTGATCAATTATGACCCGGCTTATACATTAAAAGAAGGCGGGCGGCTCGCCGATATCGTACCGACTTTGATCGAAATGATGGGCATGGAAAAACCGGCGGAGATGACAGGGGAATCTTTGTTAATAAAAAAATAGGCGGCCAGGGGAAGCCTGTTACCAATGAGGCGGATCGAGATATAAATATAAATAAAGATATAAATAAAGATATAAATCGAGATATAAATAGAGATATAAATAGAGATATAGATATAGATAGAAATATAAATAAACGGAATAAGGACGGGCCTAGAAGAAATTTAAGACGGCAGCGGTGGAACGGTAGTTTCACCGCTGTTTTTGTTATTTCAAACTACACTTACAAAAACATGATAAATTTTTATGTATCAGTTAATATGTTTTGTAAATGGAACATCTACGATACATAGCAAACGCTGAATTTATGCGGCTTTCCGGGTCAGTATATCTTAGAAGCCAAACGAGGAAGAACGTGCTAGACGATACATAAAAACTTCATAAAAGTGGGGTATTTCACAGTTCAGTAATAGGCAAACTAAAAAAATCTTGTTGTTTGAAAAATAGAAAGATTATGATATACTATAAAGCAAATGGAAGAAGGGGCGGATAAATGAGTAACATAAAAATACAGTGGCATCCGGGGTTTGTAGCGGCAATGGATCTGGAACTTGCTGAAAACAGGGCAGACCTGGTATATGAGAAAGAATATAATCTGAATACTAAACCCTTGGAAATTGATCTGCTGGTTATTAAAAAAGATAAGGATGTCCGCACCGTCAACGAAATAGGATGGATTTTCAGAGGGTATAACGTATTAGAATACAAGTCGCCGGATGACAGTCTTGACATAGATGCGTTTTATAAAGCGGGAGCATATGCAAGTTTATATAAGGCATATGGCAAGGTATCAGATGAAAGAAAAGCTGACGATATAACGGTGTCTTTAATCAGAGAAGCCAGACCGGATGGGCTTTTCGAGTATTTTAAAAGACATAATATCCGCACAGTGAATCCGCATCGCGGGATATATTATGTGCAGGATGAAGTGCTGTTTCCGACACAGATTGTAGTAGCTGGTGAAATGGACCGGAAGAGCCATATGTGGCTGAAAGCCTTGTCTGGAAAAATGAAAAAGCAGGATATAAAAGAATTGCTTGAAAAAATAGAAGCCATGAAGCAGAAATTTGACAGGGAACTTGCGGATTCCGTATTGGAAGTAAGCATTCGGGCAAACCGGCATGTTGTAAATGAATTGAGAGGAGATGATAGTGTGTGTCAGGCACTGCTTGAGATTATGGAACCGGAAATAAGCAAAATTAAAGCCGAGATAAAGGAAGATGACATTTTGTGTGCGGTAAAAAGTTTTCGGGATTTAGGAGCCAGTGATAATCAAATTAAAGAAGTTTTAGTTAAAAATCACCGATTATCTTTTGCAGAAGCAGAGAAGTTTTTATAGTCATACTGAGCGCAATCTGCCACTTGGGAACTGTCGCAAATAATTTGCAAATAGTTCGTGAGATTTTTTTTCGAGAGTGCGAGCAAAAAAGCAGACGCATAGCAGGCTATGTAACTGATTTTTTGCTCGTGCTATCGAAGAAAAAGACAATAAATAGTACAAATTATTTCGCGACAGTTCCTCAGTATAAATAAGATGCATATAGCCGCATAAGGAAACACGCCGCTTTGCGGCTGCGCGGTCGTTGCATAGGACTGGAGAAAGGAAAATAGACCCTGCGTATATCATGGCTCCTGAAAAAGACAGGAATATAAGGGTGCGCGTTGTGGATGATATAAAAATTATGAAAGAACCTTTTTGGGATTGTACGCCGAAGAGCAGAAAGGGATATCACTGGTTTATCCGCCTGATATTAAATTATGCAGATGCTGTCTGCTTTACCGTCCGGCCTTTTTTGGATGGGATAGATGAACTTAATGGCAGTATCTGGTCAGATATGCAGTACAGTGTGCTTGATTATGGCTTTGCAGGTGCAGCCTCGGATTTTGCCGGATATAAAAGCCATCTGGTTATTTTCAGGGCAGATTATTCTGCTTATGAATTTTTTCAGGGCAGGAAAGGTATTTTTGATTTCTGCGAAGAAGATGCCGGTTCCGGGATAACGCTTGAAGATCCTGCTTTTATGAAGGCTGGCGAAGTGTTCTGCTATACAGTGACTCACGAGAAAATATGTATTGTGACAGAGAGTATTTATAAACAGCTGCACAGCAGGAAGAAAGAGGTTGATACGAGCGTGCCTGCAGATAGTTTAAGCAGGAGCAGAAATTAAAAATACAGGCCGAATGCTTGAAAGTACTTGTAGATATTATAGGAAGCATAGCTGTATGCCTGCGGGGAATTTCGGGACTTTCCATTGATGAAGTGAAAAAATTGAAAACGGAATAAACAATATAAGCGAAAATTGCAGGCCAGAAATCTTAAAACAGGTTTCTGGCATATTTTATTATAATTGCTTTTTTTTGCCAAAATGTATAAAGTGTGTTTTCTTTCATGTATTGTTCAGAATTTTCTTTCTAGGTGGAACTTCTACGATATACAAGAAATGCTTTATTTATATGGAGTTTTAGACTAATGTACCTTAGAAGCCAAACGAAATTGGCCAGCAGAAGCTGCCGGGCGCCCGGCGCGCGTATGGGAAGAAACCATTCCTACTAGACTGCACACGGGCGCCCAGCGCAAATATAACGTTAAGGAGGAAAAGGCGATGGATAAAATATTAGTATTTGATATTGGAGGTACAGCCATAAAGGTCGCATTGATGGATAAGGAGCGAAACGTGCTGGAGCGGGAAGAACGGGCTACCCCGTTATCCGGGCAGAGAGAATTGCTCGGGCTGATTGCGGATATCAGCAACCGCTACAGGACGCAAACGGAAGGGATCAGCATCAGTATGCCGGGCATGATTGACGCTAAAAGGGGATATGTGCGTACCGGCGGCTCATTAAAATACAATAATGGCAGTGTATTCCAGCGGCTTGTAGAAGAGGCGTGCGGGAAGAAAACAGTGATAGAAAACGATGCAAAATGCGCGCTGCTAGCAGAAATGTGGTGCGGCAGCCTTGCAGATGTGCAAAATGGCATGGTACTGATTCTTGGCACCGGGGTCGGCGGAGGCATTATGCTGAACCGGCAGCTGATCCGGGGGACGCATTTTTCCGCCGGCGAGGTCAGCTATTGCTGCTTGGACGACCAGCGCTTCGGGCAGGATGGCTCGATTGCAGGCAGGCGCTGCAGCACCCAGGGGCTGGTAAAAATGGCCAAAGAAGCGTTGCATGTAGCCGAGCTGGACGGCAGGCGTTTCTTTGAACTGTTAGAAGCCGGAAACCCAAAGCTAGAGCATGTATTGCGCGAATATTGTTATTCAGTCGCGGTATTGGTATATAACCTGCAAATGGTACTGGATGTGCAGCGCATTGCGTTTGGCGGGGGCATCAGCCGCCAGCCCCGCCTGATCGACGGTATCCGCGAGCAGGTGGGCCATATCTTTACCCATGAGGTTTTTGGGCCATATGCATCAAGCCTGCCGCGACCGGAAATCGTGGCATGTAAATATTTTAACGATTCCAACCTGGTCGGGGCGTTGTTCCATTATCTGCAAAGGACAGAAGGATAAAATATTTGGCACGCTTTTAAATATACCTGTGGATATATCTGCTGGAAATTGTCATTTTCTGCTTATTCTGGTGCGAAAACAGATTTTCATGATATAATTATCCCAGTAATATATAAATTAACAAAATCTTCTAACAAGAAAGGGCGATTAAACAAAAATAAGTAAAAATATAGAAAAAATATAGAAAAATATAGAAAAAACCTAGAAAAAGCTAAAACAAAGAAAGACCGGAAACTGGAAAAGATTTGAAACGATAAAAGACCCGAAACCCGGAAAAGTTCTGAAACAATAGAAAAAAGATTAAAAACAGGAAAATTTTTATACAGCAAATCATAATTTACAAGAAGAATTTTGGAAATCGCGTCGCATTTATGCAATAGGTTGTTTGAAACTAGAAGGGAAGATTTGTTCATTTAGGCAGGGGGGAGCATTATGAAAAAAGCAGAAATTATTTTAGAAAAGACAATTTGCATTTGTGTATGCAGCATTCTGCTGCTGGCAAGTGGATGCGGCAGCCCGGGAAGGGAAGTACAAAAAAACACGCGGCAGGGAACCGCGCCGGAAACAGGGCGGGAAAAGCCGGCAGGTACGCTACGGCAAGATACCGCGCAGGATGAGTCGCCAGCCTTGCGGGATGAGCCGCCTGTCTTGCAGGATCAGTTGAAACTACCAGGCCATATAAAAAAACAGCTGTCCGATAAGATACAAGTGGATGCGCAGGTGCAAAATAGATTAGAAGGCTGTAGCCAGCTTTATGAATATGAAGCAGCCTACCGTATTTTAGACGGCAAACAGCTGCAAGATATCTTCTTCCCACAAGAAGAGGCAACGAAAGAAGAGGATAGTGAAAATAATTCTTATCGATGCGAAACCGTAGATGGCAGCCAATATGCCTACAGCAACGAAATGACGGTTTCTTATCATCGGAAAGCAGATCAGGGGTATGGAAAAGTGCTTTCCTTTTGTACAGACAGCCGCCGTATGTACCCGGATTCTTTTGATACGCTAGATTTGCCGGAACAGCTTTCTTTTATGGACGGGGAAGAGGCGAAGCGGATCGTTCGGGAAACGGCGGAGAAAATGGAGATTACGTTGGCGCCCGAGCCGTATGTATTTGCCCCGCTAGATGAAAAAGCGCTGAAAAAACTGTACCGTGGGACATATAAACAGCTTGCCGCAGAGGTTTCCGCAGAATGGGCGGATGAAGTAGTGCACAAGTATCTGGCAGGAGTAGAATTTGACGGGGATAAAGGGTGCTACTACATGCTCTGGCAGCAGCAGTGCCCGCATGGAGGGTTGATTTTAAGCAATAATTATGTGGACAACGGCAGGGTTACGCATAGCCTGGGAAGTTTTGTGATGGGGATTGTAAACGAACGTGGGCTGGCGTCGTTCTATGTAATTTACTACTATGAATTTCAGGGGGAAAGCCCCGTTACGGAACAGCTGATTGGCGTAGAGGAAGCGCTGCAAAAAGTTGCGGAGTTGTATCAAACGCTGCCCCTTACGGAAGAAATCTGTATCCGAAAGATTACACTGTCGTATGTAGTGGAAACGGACGGTAGGGCGTCTGGTGCATGTAAGCTGGTTCCTGCTTGGTGCGTGGAAACCGCAGGGGATAATTACAGGCAATACGTTGTAAATGCAGTAAATGGAGCCATTTTGTAAACAGGGGTGTTTTACATGATTAACATTGCAATCTGCGATGACGAAGCGTATTTTCGAAAGCTCGTGCGCGCATGTGTGGAAAAGTATATGGACGAACACGCGCTGCCGTTTAAAATCACGCTGTTTGATTCTGGCAGTCAGTTTCTGGCGCTTGGCGCTGATTTGTTAAAGTACCAGATTGTATTTTTGGATATCAATATGGCGGGGCTGGACGGTATTGAGACAGCAAGGCAGATGCGCAGGGTCAGTAAACAGATTTATCTGGTATTTGTAACCGCATATATGGATTATACGCTGGAAGGGTATAAAGTAGACGCTGTGCGCTATTTGATCAAAAGGTGCAGCAATTTACAGGCATCCATCGATGAATGTATGGATGCCGTTTTGGAAAAAATGAACTACCGGTCTGTAAAAATGAAATTTAGATTCCAAGAAGGGGAGCGGGAAGTTTCCTTAGAACGATTGATTTATATTGAAAGCAGGCTGCACAAACTGGAATTTCATTTTATAGAAGACGAAAAAAAGGTATATACGCTGTATGAGAAACTGAATACTATTGAAAAACAGATGGAAAACCAGCCGTTTGTCCGCCTGCATCAAAGTTATCTGG
>CASUON010000057.1 GCA_949457475.1 uncultured Lachnospiraceae bacterium | reverse complement strand
TGGGGAAACAGCGAGGGGAATCTCTCCGCTCCGGTACGGATGATGATCGTGCTGACTGTACTTTCGCTGGCTCCGTCGATTCTCATTATGCTGACATCCTTTACACGGATTGTTGTAGTACTTCATTTTACCAGGACTGCACTGGGCACACAGACGTCACCGCCAAATCAGGTTATGGTTGGTTTGGCACTTTTTTTAACACTGTTTATTATGGCGCCGGTCTTTACGCGAGTGAACGAAGAAGTAATCCAGCCGCTAGATAAGGGGGAGATTACGACAGAGGTTGCTTTGGAACGGGTACAGGTTCCATTCCGTGAATTTATGTATGCGGAGGCCCAGGCAAAAGATATTAATATGTTTTGTGATATTGCCGGGGTTACTTATGAACAGCCGGATGAAATACCGTTTACCGTACTTGTTCCAAGCTTCATTATCAGCGAACTGCGGACTGCGTTTATTATAGGCTTTATTATTTATATCCCATTTATTGTGATCGATATGGTTGTTTCATCGGTACTGATGTCGATGGGTATGATGATGCTGCCGCCGACGACAATTTCCATGCCGTTTAAAATTTTGCTGTTTGTACTGGCAGACGGATGGAACTTGGTAATTGGGAATTTAGTTAGGACATTTAAATAAGAAAGGATTTTATTGTACCAGTAAACATGGAGGGGGAAATATAAAAGAAAGGAGAGACCGCAATGATCACAGAAGGACAAATTATGGATATTTCCAGAGAAGCAATCTATACGATCATTTTGACTGCGGCGCCTTTATTGCTGGTGTCCTTATGTGTGGGATTAATTGTCAGCATTTTTCAGACGGTAACATCGATCCAGGAGCAGACGCTGACTTTTGTGCCGAAGATTTTGGCTGTGTTTACCGTAATGCTTTTGATCGGCGCATGGATGCTGGATAATATGTCCGGATTTATGACCCGCTTATGGTCAGATTTCAGTTTATATGTATAGGATAGGAATGTGACATGTTCAATGCGGCGTTTTCATTACAGACATTTGAATATTTCTTATTAATACTGGTTCGGATTGCCACTTGTGTGTTCGCGGCTCCTTTTTTTAATACGAGGGGGATTCCTTCCAGGACAAAAGTAGGACTTGCAGGCTGTATTGCAATTTTATTGACCGGCGTTTTGCCGGAGCAGGACCTTGTTTATACAGGTGTACTGGAATATGGAGTTATTGTGATCAAGGAAGGAATTACAGGCTTGCTGATTGGGTTTTCAGCCAGTATCTGTAATTCTATTGTTTTGTTTGCGGGACGCCTGATCGATATGGAGATCGGCCTTTCCATGGCCCAGGAATTTAATCCGATGACCCAGATGACGGAGAGTTTGATCGGCAATCTATATAATTACCTGGTCATGCTGCTGATGCTCGTATCAAATATGTACCACTACCCGTTACGGGCGATCTGTGATTCTTATCAATTGATACCGATTAACGGGCAGGTGTTCCAGTGGGATTATCTAATGCAAGGGATGATTAGCTATATGTCAAACCTGGTTGTATTAGGTTTCCGCATCATATTGCCGGTATTTGCCTGTATGATGGTGTTAAACTGTGTCCTTGGCATTATGGCAAAAGTCTCACCGCAGATGAACATGTTTGCCGTCGGTATGCAGCTGAAAGTCTTGATCGGGCTAGTTATTTTGTTTTTTGCGGTTTCGTTGATTTCTGGTGTGGCAGATTCCGTAGCGCGTGAGATGAAAAAATTGGTAGTTTATGTAGTAAAAGGGATGTATTTAAGTGAATGACGTACAATGGCGGATGCCTTTGGACCTGCAATGGTTTGCTAAAGACGGCGAAGGCGGGGAAAAGACAGAAGAACCAACATCAAAAAGGTTAAAAGATGCCAGAAACGATGGCAAAGTTGCAAAAAGCAAGGAGCTGGACAGCGCCGTTGGGCTGATTATGCTGTTTGTTGTATTGCGTGTTATGATGTCCAGCCTTGGCGATGGCATGTTAAATATGTTCCATACGTTTTATAACAATATTCCGGATTTTGTTTCGGACAACCGGGGCGGCGTGTCTGGAAAAGCAATTGCTAGATTGCTGCAGGAGGCGATCTTAAATGAACTAAAAATGGTGTTCCCATTTTTGGCGGTTGGATTTTTGACCGCGTTTGTTGTAAACCTACTACAAGTAAAATGGAATGTAACGACAAAGCCGTTAAAGCCAAAATTCAGCAAATTCAACCCAATCAATGGGTTTAAACGTATTTTTTCCAAAGATTCCCTGCTGGAACTGGTAAAATCGGTCGCAAAACTTACGTTGATTGCTTGGATTGCATATACTGCGATTAAAGAAAATATGCACCAAGTATTGCTGCTTTACAGCATGTCGCTTATGCAGGCAGTTATGCTGGTGGGTACGGTTGTGCTTAACGCAGGGCTGAAAATTTCAGCCGCATATCTTATCATTGGCTTTTTGGATTTTATTTATCAAAAATGGAAATTTAAAGACGATATGAAAATGACCAAGCAGGAGGTCAAAGACGAATATAAAAATACAGAAGGGGATCCACAGATCAAAGGAAAGCAGCGAGCCCGAATGAGGGAGGCGTCGCAGCGGCGTATGATGCAGGATGTGCCAAACGCGGACGTCGTAATTACAAACCCAACGCACTATGCGGTAGCCTTAAAGTATGATGCGCAGAAGGCGCAGGCGCCTGTCGTATTGGCGAAAGGGGCGGATTATTTGGCTTTGCAGATCAAAGAAAAGGCAAAAGAAGCCGATGTGGAGATTGTAGAAAATAAACCGCTTGCGCGTATGTTGTACGCGAATGTGGAAATTGGAGAAGAAATACCGCCGGAACTCTATCAAACAGTTGCGGAAATCCTGGCGGCGGTATACCGTTTAAAAAATAAAATATAAACGGGCGACGCAGTTGAAGAGGGGATACGTACGTACTTGGAATGTACAAAAGATAAATATAAAATTTCATTATACAATCGCCTATAAATTACCTGGCAGAAAAATGGGAAATAAAAGCGGAAGATTTACGAACTCGATAATTGATCGAAAGAGACAAACTCGATGGGAAGAGGCATCAAGCATTAAGATAGATAGGGACATAAGACATAAATAGACATAAATAGATATAAATGGACATAAAATGGACACAAGATGATAAAAATCTAAAACACGAGATAATATATGTCTAAAACATAAGCAGATATTAGATTATAAAGACATGAAAAGCAAGAATATATTTCAAATATAAAGTAATTAGATGGGCGGTTTATATGTAATATAACCGTTTATAACATAAATATAACAGACAAATAATTATAGAAAGGGGGATTGACATTGAAGAAAGCGGATGTAGGCGTTGCACTCTACTTGCTGGCGGCAGTAGTATTCTTTATTGTACCAATCCCTAACCAATTGTTGGACGTTATGCTGGCGTTGAATATATCGATTGCGCTGGTAGTATTATTTAATTGCCTATTTGTAAAAGAAGTTCTGGATATGTCGTTTTTTCCGACGCTGCTGCTTTTTGCAACGATTTTCCGGATTTCATTGAACGTATCGTCTACCCGTTTAATTCTAAATACGGGCGATCCAGGCAACGTTGTAGAGACGTTCGGCGCTTTCGTAGGCGGCGGCGATCTTGTAATTGGTGCGATTATCTTTATCATTTTAATCATTATCCAGTTTGTTGTAATTAATAAAGGTTCCGAGCGTGTATCCGAAGTAACGGCGCGTTTTACTTTGGACGCTATGCCCGGGAAACAGATGGCGATTGACGCAGATTTAAATACCGGTGCGATCGACGACCGCGAAGCTGCGATCCGGCGTGAAAAGATCCAACAGGAGGCTTCGTTTTTTGGTTCTATGGACGGTGCTACGAAGTATGTAAAAGGGGATGCGACAGCCGGCCTTTTGATCACGTTTGTCAATTTGATTGGCGGGACGATCATGGGTATGATGCGCGACAATCTGGATGCGCTATCCGCATTGCAGAAATTTGGACTGCTGACGATCGGCGACGGGCTTGCGTCGCAGATTCCTTCGCTGCTGATTTCCTTAGCTACCGGCATCCTTGTTACAAAAGCTTCGAAAGAAGCAGATATTAGCAATGTCCTTGTATCACAGTTGTTTGGTATCCCGAAAGTACTGTACTTAGTTGGCGGCGCGCTGGCGTTTCTGGGGATTGTGACACCGTTGGAAACATGGCTGTTCCTGGCTTTCGGCGGTATGTATATACTGGTAGGCAAAAAGATGGAAAAGAGCCTTTCGGTAGAAGCGATCGAAGAAGAGGTCAGCCAGGCGGAAGAAGAAGCAGAAGAAATCCGGCGGCCGGAAAACGTCGTGTCCTTGTTGCAGGTAGACCCGATCGAGCTGGAATTTGGCTATGGCATTATACCGCTGGCGGATGTCAACCAGGGCGGCGACTTGTTAGACCGCGTGGTAATGATCCGCAGGCAGATCGCGTTGGAATTAGGGACCGTAGTGCCGATTATCCGTCTGCGCGACAACATCCAGTTAAACCCGAACCAGTACATTATTAAGATCAAGGGCATCCAGATTACAGAAGGCGAGATACTATTCGACCATTATATGGCAATGAACCCGGGATATGTCGAAGAAGAGATTACCGGTATCCCAACCTTTGAGCCTTCCTTCCACCTGCCTGCGATTTGGATTACCGAAAGCCAGAGGGAGCGGGCGGAAAGCCTGGGCTATACGGTTGTAGACCCGCCATCTATTATCGCGACCCATCTGACAGAAGTAATCCGCAGCCATATTGCAGAACTGCTGACCAGACAGGATGTACAGAATTTGATCGACAATGTGAAAGAGAACAATCCGGTACTTGTGGACGAGCTAGTTCCAAAGCTCCTTGGTATCGGCGAAATACAAAAAGTTTTGCAAAATCTGCTTGCAGAAGGAATTTCTATCCGCGATCTGCTAACAATTTTTGAGACACTGGCTGACCATGCGGCTACATCCAGGGATACCGACGTTTTGACGGAATATACGAGGCAGGCGCTAAAACGGGCGATCTCCAGCCATTATTTTATGCCGAATGAAGCGACAAGCGTGGTTACACTCGATCCAAATATTGAACAGGAGATCATGTCGTCTGTCAAACAGACAGAACAGGGGGCATACCTGACCATCGATCCGGAGCGCACGCGGCTGATTATGTCATCGGTAGAAACAGAAATTGCAAAATTGGAGAATCTGGGCAAAAATCCAATTATTGTTACATCACCAATCGTACGTATGTATTTTAAGAAGATGACAGAAGATTATTTTAAAGACCTGATCGTAGTGTCTTATAATGAGATTGATTCGAACGTCGAATTACAGTCAGTTGGGATGGTGACCGCTTAAATGATAATTAACAAATTTCAGGGTAAGACCGAAAATGAAGCAATAGAAAAAGCAAAAAACGAAATGGGGCCTGACGTGGTTATTATGAATGTAAAAGCCATAAAACCATCGGGCGTATTCCGGGCTTTTAAAAGCATTGTATACGAAGTAACGGCTGCGCTGGAAGAAAGCGAGGCGGAAAAGCCACAGGTTTCTAACTCGAATATACCGATGCAAAAGCCGGAGAGCATTAACCTTGCGGCGGATGAACCGATCCGCCTGCCACTGTCGCCAGGGCAGGGGTTTGCGCCGTTTGCAAAACCGGCGGAAATGTCCGCGCCCGCACCGGCCATAGCGCCGATACAGCCTCCGGCGCCTGCTGCGAGTGTGTTGCCGGAACCAGTGCCTTCCAGCAAAATAGAAGAACGGCTCGATAATTTACAAAGCCTGCTGGAAGAGCGTATTTCAGCGGAAAAAAGCCAACCGGAGGAATTAAGCGTGTCAGAAGAGGCCAGCAGGAAAAGGGAAGGGTTTTCCTTCGTAAAAATGCTATACCAGACGTTGCTGGATAATGAAGTGGACGAAAAATACGCGAACCAGATTCTGGATGAACTGGAAAAAGTATCCAGCTCCGGCAATAATATCGATTATATTTTATCTCATATATACCAGAAGCTGGTCTTGAAATTTGGCCAGCCAAAACCAATCGAACTAGGGAGGAAAAAACCGAAGATCGCTTTTTTTGTCGGCCCTACCGGCGTAGGCAAGACGACAACGATCGCAAAGATCGCATCACGCTACAAAGTAGATGAAGGCAAAAAGGTCGCGTTCCTTACCGCGGATACCTACCGTATCGCAGCTACGGAGCAGCTGCGCACATACGCGAATATTTTAGATATGTCGCTGACGATCGTGTATTCTCCGGAAGAGGTAAAAGAAGCTGTGGATAAAATGGCGGACTTGGACCTGATCTTGGTGGATACCGCGGGGTTCTCCCATAAAAATACGGAACAGCGCGAAGATATCAAAAGCCTGATACAAGGCGTTTCAGCCGCCTATGAATGTGAAGTCTATCTGGTATTAAGCGCTACAACAAAGTACAGCGACCTGCAGGAAATCTGTGACATTTACCAGACTTTTGCAGATTATAAAATAATATTTACAAAATTAGATGAAACCTCATGTTGCGGTAATCTGTTAAATATCCACCTGTATTCAGGCGCGGACCTGTCATACGCCACTTATGGGCAGAACGTGCCAGATGATATTGAGATATTTGATACGCAGAAGATCGTAAAGAAATTACTTGGAGGCGATTGAATATGGATCAGGCAGAACAATTGAGGAACGTAGTAAAAAAGTCAAAAAATTTTCACGCTGCGCCAAAAGCAAGGGTTATCACAATTACAAGTGGAAAAGGCGGCGTCGGGAAATCCAACGTTGCCGTAAATCTAGCTGTGCAGATGCGCAAGCTTGGTACTAGAGTTATTATTTTTGATGCTGATATGGGCCTTGCCAATGTAGAAGTCATGTTTGGCTCCAGTCCGAAATACAATCTAAGTGATATGATTTATCGCGGAAAGAAGATGAAGGACATTATTACGGACGGTCCCATGGAAATAGGATTTATTTCCGGCGGAAGCGGGATTATTGGTATGAATAACCTTTCGAAGCAGCAATTGTCACGCCTGGTCAATAATTTAATCGAATTGGATGAATTAGCGGATGTTATTTTAATTGATACTGGAGCAGGAATTTCGAACAATGTGATGGAATTTGTATCCGCAAGCCCTGAGGTGCTGCTTGTTATGACACCGGAGCCCAGTTCGCTGACCGATTCTTATTCCCTGATTAAAGCATTGCATGGAAATCCAAAGTTCGTCCCAAATGGTACAAAGATTGAAGTCGTTGTCAACCGGACCGTATCGTCAGAGGATGGAAAACTTGTGTATGATAAATTCAGTTCTGTAGTATCCAAGTTTCTGCAGGGGGAGGTTCATTATTTTGGAACGATTCCGCAGGATGTGCTGTTGGAAAAATCTGTACGGGAGCAGAAGATCGTGTCGATCAGCGCGCCGAATTCCAAATCGGCGCGGGCGTTTGAGTCGCTGGTCAAAAGCCTGATGTATGGGGAACCAGTAGCGGCGGTGGAGAGGCAGGGGATATTGCATCTTTTTTCCAGTTTTTTCAAATAATGGGAAATAATCCCAGAGGGTCATTCCATGGTTTCAGATATCATCCAAGTTGACAACAATGTAGAGTTGTATCTGATGCGTCAGATCGAACGAGAGAGAAAAAAAGGCGAGAAGGCGCACGTATACCGAAGCCAGGTTACAGATATATATGGCGATGGGTGCGTTGAGCTATCCATGCCTGTGGAATCTGGAAAAGTCATATTGTTTCCGCTTCGAATGCGGGTCTTTGCCCTGTTTATGACAGACAGCGGGGTTTACCGTGCAGCCGGGATTGTTGAAGAGCGCTACAAGTCAAACAATCAGTATATGATGCGCATTGCTTTAAAAAGCCAGCTGTATCAATATCATATACGTACATACTGCAGCCTGCCGTGCGCCATAAATATAGAATATTTTACGATTACGCCGGAGCAGGCCCTACAAGCGCCTGCATTGCAGCTTCAAACATTTCTGAATACACAGGGGGAGGGGATTGTGCAAAAACAAGGCATTGCAACGGAACTTTGCGGTGCCTGGGTACGTTTTGTGACGGATGTCAAAAACGAGGCCAATACATACATTTTCATCCATCTGCGCCAGAACCTGATACCGGCATATGTATTGTCGTCTGAAGTGTCTTCGACAGACAGCGGACGTTTTGAGAACAAGGCAGAATTTATATGGACAGACAGCAGGATACAGGAAGATTTCAATCGTTATATCTTTGATGAAAGACGAAAAAACAGAAAGAAAGAAGTTTGATGAGCAATGAAAAAAAATATTTTAGTAGTAGATGACTCTGCACTCATGAGAAGGGCTATCTGTGATATAATCAATACAAGTAATGATTTTGAAGTGACAGATACATGCAGAGATGGACTGGAGGCATATGAGAAGATCAAAAGCGGCAAATACGCTGCCGTGCTTTTGGATATTAATATGCCAAGGATGAATGGACTGGAGCTTCTGCAAAGATTACAAAAAGAGAATATTCGGGCTACAATCATTGTAGTCAGCTCTTTGGCAAAAGAAGATGCAAATGTAACCATCCAGGCAATCGAATACGGTGCGATTGATTTTCTGACGAAACCGACCAATATTGTCGAGGCAAAGGGCGAAGTATTCCGCCAGTCGCTGGAGGCAATTGTAAATTCGGTTGTATCAAAGGGGAAGAAAAAACCGGCGACGCTGCCAGCAGGAAAGGTCCAGGCACGCCAGCCCGTGCGTACTGTGCCAGGGAAAAAAGTGGCGGCTGACGGCGCGAACAAGAAGCTTGTAGCGCTGGCCTGTTCTACCGGTGGCCCGCGTTCTTTACAGAGCGTAGTGCCATACTTGGATCGGAATATTGACGCGCCGGTCGTCTTGGTACAGCATATGCCGACCGGGTTTACAAAGTCAATGGCTGAGCGGTTAAATGAGCTAAGCAAGGTAAAGGTAAAAGAGGCAGAAGAAAACGATATCCTAAAGAAGGGGTGCGTATATGTAGCGCCTGGAGGATATCATCTGGAAGTAGTTGCCATGAGGGATGGAAACCACAAAATCCATCTGTCTGATGCGCCTCCTATAGGGGGGCTGAGGCCTTGTGCGAACGTTATGTACCGTTCGTTAAAAAGGTCTACGTATGACGAAATCACATGCGTCGTACTGACCGGCATGGGGGCAGACGGGACGGAAGGAATCCGTGAACTGAATCGTGCAAAGCCCATTTATGTAATTACCCAGGATGAAGCTTCTTGTGTCGTATACGGCATGCCAAAGGCGATTGTAGAGGCAGGACTTGCAGATGAAGTAGTGTCGCTTACGAATATTCCCAAAAGTATAATTAATCAGGTGGGGGTAAAATGAGATGGATGTAAGTCAATATCTGGAAATTTTTATTGATGAAACAGCGGAGCATATCCAGAATCTGAGCGATAATATTATGGCGCTGGAGAATGAGCCGGAAGACCATGACGTAATTAATGAGATTTTCCGCGCGGCGCATTCTTTAAAAGGTATGGCTGGTACGATGGGATTTAAGCGTATGCAGCATTTGACGCACGATATGGAAAATGTGTTCCAGGAAGTCCGTAATGACAAGATCAAGGTCAATGGCGATATTATTGATGTACTTTTTCAGTGTTTGGATGCGATTGAAGGATATTTGAATATTATTAAAGAAACCTCAGACGAAGGTACGAATGACAATGAGGGAATTATTACAGCGCTAAACGGGATTTTAAGCGGAGGCGCGGTTCCGGCACAAAAGCAGGAAGAAAAAACGGATGCAAAAGAAGAAGCGAATGGCGTAGCGGGCCAAGACGCCCAAGCCGAACACCGTAAAAAATATTTAAACCTACCGCTGACGGCAAGCGACCGCGACGCGATCAAGCTAGCGGAAGAAAGCGGGCGGAAAGTATTTGGCTTTACGGTATATATTCAAAAAGACTGCCTGTTAAAAGCAGCCCGGGCGTTCCTCGTCTTTAAAGCAATTGAGGAATTTGCGGATATTTTTATTTACAGCCCGAACACGCAGGATATTGAAGACGAAAAATTCGACTTGGATTTCAGTTTCTTTGCGGCAGCGGATAAAGGCGAAATCGAGCCTATGATTGCAGCGGCAAAGCTGGTATCCGAAATTGATGAAGTAATTGGCGAGCCAGTAAAATATGAGATGCTAGAAGAAGCCAAACAAAAAGAAGAAAAAGAAGCGGAAAGCCAAGAAGAAGAAAAGCCGGTACAAAACCCGCCAGGCATGCCAAACGCGCCGGCAGTCCCGGCAAAAGTGGAAACCGCCAAGGCGTCTGCAGCGAAAGGCAAGACGGTTAACAAACCGGTTGCGAACCGTACTGTACGTGTAGATATTGAAAAGCTGGACGCGCTGATGAACCAGGTCAGCGAGCTTATTATTGCCAAAAACAGCCTAGTTTCCATCAGTATGAGCGAGGAAGGCGGCAGCCCGAGCAGCCAAAGTTTCCACGACCAGATCGAATATCTGGAGCGTATTACGACCGGGCTTCACGAGTCGGTTATGAAAGTGCGGATGGTGCCGATCGAAAGCGTAGTAGCGAAATTCCCGCGCATGATCCGCGATTTGTCGCGTAAGCTGAATAAAAAGATGGAACTGTATATGACCGGTGAAGATACCGAGCTAGACCGTACGGTTGTAGACCAGATTGGCGATCCGTTGCAGCATCTTTTGCGAAATTCGGCAGACCATGGGCTGGAATGCTAGGAAGTACGTTTGAAAAGGGGCAAGCCAGAAGTCGGCTCTATCCATTTAAAGGCGTACCAGGAAGGCAATAACGTTATTATCGAAGTAGGCGACGACGGTAACGGCATCGATACGGAAAACGTCAAAAACAAGGCGATCGAACGCGGCCTTGTTACGCCGGAGCAGGCTGTAAACCTTACGCAGAAAGAGATTATTGACTTTTTGTTTATGCCTAGTTTTTCCATGGCGAAAAAAATTACAGACGTATCGGGGCGCGGCGTTGGCCTGGACGTTGTAAAATCCAATATTGAAGCCCTAGGCGGCGATGTGGAAGTTAAGAGCAAACTGGGCGAGGGTTCGCGGTTTATTGTCCGTCTTCCATTGACGCTTGCAATTATCCAGGCGCTTTTGGTAGAAGTACATAACGAGCTGTTTGCGATTGCGTTAGGTTCCATTACAACGATTGAAGATGTGGCGATTTCTGATATCAAATACGTACAGGCGGAAGAAGTCATTAATTTGCGTGGCACAGTTGTCCCGCTGATCCGTCTGAATCGGATTCTGGAGATTGAATCAGAGGAAGAGCCGGAAAATATGACGGTCGTTATTGTAAGCAAGGGTGAGAAGCAGGCTGGCCTTATTGTAGATAAACTATTAGGGCAGCAAGAAATCGTTATTAAGTCGCTTGGTAAATTTATCAGCAACAGCAAAATTATTAGCGGCGCTACGATTCTTGGCGATGGAAAGATTGCTTTGATCCTGGATGTGAATACATTAATGTAACGGGGGTGGCAGCATTGGATTATATGGAAATACCACAAGAAAGCAAAAAGCAGTATATCGTAGTAAAGATTGGCAGCGAGCAGTATGGGATTGACATCGGCTACATCGACAATATTGTCCGTATGCAGGAAATTACAAGGGTTCCGACATCACAGTTTTATTTCAAGGGCGTGATTAACCTGCGCGGCGAAGTGATTCCGGTGATGAGCATCCGGCGCAAGATGGGACTGGAAGACGACCAGTATACCAATGCGTCGCGGATTATCATATTGAAATTCGAACAAAAAGATGCGCTTGGAATCGTTGTGGATGAAGTAAAAGAAGTAATTAACCTAGGGCCAAGCGATATTGAGAAAGTGTCCCACAGCCCGAAAGAAACAAAAGAGATGTTTATTAACGGAATCGGAAAACATGGGGAGGAGCTTGTATCGTTGTTTGATATTAACGCGATCATAGACGAACACGAGATCGCCTAACATGGATTATGATACCGATCTATAATCATTTTAGGAGTCGTTTTATAAATAGTTGTATAGAAGTTACAAAAGCTACGGATGATATAGTGAGGCTGTTGGAATATAGTCTCACTATATCTGTATTTGCAAAATCGTTAAATCGTATTCGGTAGACAGGAGAAATAAATGAGTAAGTTTACTTTTGATGAAATAAACAGCATGTATTTTGATGTATTGAAGGAAATCGGCAATATTGGTGCAGGAAATGCGACGACTGCCGTGGCAACAATGCTGAATATGAAAATTAACATGCAGGTTCCGAACGTAAAGCTTATGGCTGTACAGGAGCTTAATACGGCGATCGGTTCGGAAGAAGAACAAATTGTCGGGATTTATCAGAGCGTAAGCAAAGATATTGACGGCAGTATCATGTTTTTGCTGAAAATGGATACTGCCCGTTATTTAGTATCGCGCCTGATGGGGCGGGAACCGAATTATCAAAAAGGTTTTGATGAGATGGACTTGTCCGCTATAAAGGAGATTGGGAATATTTTTGCAAGTTCCTACGTTTCTGCATTGTCTGCGTTGACAAACTTAAAAATTGCCCTTTCAATACCTTATATTGCTGTGGATATGGCCGGTGCGATATTAAGTATCCCGGCAATTCAGTTTGGGCAGTATGGGGACAACGCATTATTGATTGAAACATCATTCGGCAGTGAAGTTATGCTGGATGGATACTTCATACTTTTACCGGAATTGGATTCTTATGACAAGATTTTAGCATCGTTGGGTATCGTGCTGTAACAATGCGCGGTCATGATATTTTTTTGGAGAGTGCAGGAGTATAACGATGAGTCAGATGATAAAAGTTGGAATGGCGGACTTGAATATATGCAAAAGTCCCAATCGGATTACAACGCTTGGACTGGGATCCTGTATCGGAATCGCACTATATGATCCGGTGACCAAGATAGGCGGCCTGGCGCATATAATGTTGCCAGACAGTACAAAAATCAGAAACAATTCAAATATTGCAAAATTTGCGGATACCGGTATTTCGGAACTGGTAAACCGTATGGTCCGGGCAGGTGCGAACAGGCAGCGCATGGTAGCCAAGATTGCCGGCGGTGCCAAGATGTTTGAAGTGACAGGGCCGGATACGATCGGCAGTATCGGCATGAAAAATGCAATCGCCTCCAGGATGAAGTTAAAGGAACTGGGCATCCGCCTTGTCGCAGAGGACACAGGGCTAAACTATGGGCGGACAGTTGAACTGCACTGCGATACAGGCGATTATTACATAAAATCTGTGGGCAAGCCACTGAAGATAATTTGACGTACAGGAGGAAAATTATGAAGACAAAGCCAATTCCTGCAATGGTGATGCTGACGGCTGGTTTTGCGTTCTGTGTAATTGCAATCGTAAATGATTATAGTTTTTCCTTTTTGATCCGTACGCTGTTTTGGGTGCTGATTGGATTCTATGTATTGGGGTATGTGATTAAGATCGTGCTGGACAGGAATATGAACAAACTGGATAATGACATTACCGCAGACGACCTAGGCTTTGCAGATGGTGAGATCCTGGAAGATATGGATATGGAGCTTGTAGAAGAAGACAAGGAATAAAGCACTGCGGCGCGGCGTTTGCAGAATGCCGTAATCCATGAATAAATAGGACTGTCTGGAGGTTAGCATGAAAAAGTTTTCAAAAGAACAGCTCTGGGAAATGTACCAGGCCAATCAGACATCGGAGCTGCGGGAACAGATCATCCTTGCGTACGCACCGCTGGTAAAGGTTGTGGCAGGCAGGCTGAGTATGTATCTGGGTTATAATGTGGAATATGACGATCTGGTCAGTTATGGGATTTTTGGGCTGATCGACGCGATTGACAAGTTTGACATGGGAAAAGAAGTCAAGTTTGAGACGTATGCTAGTCTGAGGATTCGTGGCGCGATATTGGACCAGATCCGGAAAATGGATTGGATTCCGCGGACGGTCCGTCAAAAACAGAAAAAGATCGATGAAGCAGTCAAAAAGATTGAGATGCAAACCGGAAAGACAGCGTTGGATGAAGAAATCGCGCAGGAACTTGGCTTGTCGGGGGAGGAACTTACAGAGTGGCAGTCACAGCTTAAGGTTACGAATGTATTTTCGCTGAATGAGTTTATTGAACAGGGAACAGAGCCAGTTATGGATGCGAGGCACAATTCGCATTTTATCCAGCCGGAAGAACGGGTGCAGGAAACAGAGCTGAAAGAAAAACTGCAAGAAGCGATGGAAAAGCTTACGGAAAAAGAAAAAAGGGTGATCCTTTTATATTATTATGAAGATTTGACATTAAAAGAAATCAGCAAGGTTTTGGAAGTATCTGAATCCAGGGTATCGCAGCTACATACAAAAGCATTGTCCAAGATGCAGAAGCTGATGGGCCCTTATATGGAAATATTGACAGCGAGGTAGCGCGAAACAGCATTGCCCAAAAGTGCAAGAATGCCGGAACGAAGGCAGCGTCTTAGGGTAGCCCTAATGTAGCGGGGGCAGCGTCTTAGGATAGCCCTAATGTAGCGGGGGCAGCGTCTTAGGATAGTTCTAATGTAGCGAGGATCATATAAGGATTTTAATTGTAACGGAAATGAACATAAAATAGAAGAGAAGGTGGGCATATGACAGTACGGCCAGTTCATCTGAATGGGATGATCCAGAATACGCAGGATGTCAGCAACATGAAGCATCAGGAAAATACGAGGCCTGCGGTTGAGCAGCATAATATTCAGGTAGAAGTCAAGCAAAAGGAAGCAAGCCAGATGCAGGAGGTACATGCGAAAGACAATGCCGATCCCCAGCAG
>CASUON010000056.1 GCA_949457475.1 uncultured Lachnospiraceae bacterium | reverse complement strand
TGCAAAAATGGAGATTCCCGCTTAAAGATTGCAGATGATATGATGAATGATTTTGGGTTAAATCATGAAGAGGTATTTAAGTATATAGAAAAATATTATCGTATTTGACTTTAAATACTGTTTCAGCGCTGATATAAAGTAATTTAAATGCTTGACAGGAACGTATGTTCGGAATATAATACAAAAAGAACGTTTGTTCTGTATTGTGAACTGGATAATCAAAGAAGAAAGCCGAGGAATCTTGTCATGAACCTACGCCTGTCAGAGCCGATGACAATATTGCAGAAACTGAAAATACTGACGGATGCTGCAAAGTACGACGTCGCATGTACATCTAGCGGAGTTGCCCGCAATGGGGATGGGTCAGGGATAGGAAATACAAGGATTGCCGGCGTCTGCCATAGTTTTTCGTCAGATGGGCGATGTATTTCCCTTTTAAAAATATTGTTTACAAATGAATGTATTTTTGACTGCCGTTATTGCTTGAACAGGCGTAGTAACGATGTGCCTAGGGTTTCGTTTACTCCGGAAGAGATTTGCGAGCTGACCATACAGTTTTACCGCAGAAATTATATTGAAGGGTTGTTTTTAAGCTCCGGAATTTTGTATAGCCCAAATTATACGATGGAACTGATTTATCAGGCTTTATATAGATTACGGACGCAGCACCGGTTTCAGGGCTATATCCATGTCAAGGCAATTCCAGGAGCTGATGCGCAGCTAGTCTGGAAGGTAGGGCTATTGGCGGACCGTATGAGCGTTAACTTGGAGCTGCCGACTGCGGAAGGGTTGCGGATGCTGGCGCCAAACAAACAGCGTAGGCATATTCTGGCTCCAATGCGTATGATCCAAAATGGCCGGGAACAAAACCAGGAGGAACGGATGCTCTTTCGTCATGCGCCCACGTTTGTTCCAGCGGGGCAGTCTACACAGATGATTATTGGCGCAACACCAGAAAGCGATTACCAGATCATATCTGTTGCGGAAAGCTTGTATCAAAAGTTTGACTTAAAGCGGGTATTTTATTCTGCATTTGTCCGTGTCAATGAGGACGCCGCCTTGCCGGCACTGCCAGGCGGCCCGCCGTTGTTGCGGGAGCATAGGCTGTATCAGGCGGATTTTTTGTTGCGTTATTATGGATTTGCTGCCTCTGAACTGTTAAGCGAACAGCGCCCCAATTTTAATGTGCTGCTGGATCCGAAATGTGACTGGGCAGTCCGACATTTGGAAAAATTTCCAGTAGAAATTAATTGTGCGGATTATAATACGCTGCTGCGCGTCCCTGGGATTGGCGTTAAAAGTGCAAGGAGGATTGTAGGGGCCAGAAAGAGCGCCAACCTGGACTTTGCAGATCTAAAAAAAATTGGGGTTGTATTAAAGCGCGCATTATATTTTATTACCTGCAATGGGCGGATGATGTATCGAACCAAGCTGGAAGAAGATTATATCGTACGTAATCTTGTAGAAGTAAAAGAACATGCGGCATATTTGGGAGGGGATATGACTTATCGGCAATTGTCGCTGTTTGATGATGTCAATATGGCTGCGGAGGCAAGTTTAGGCGTATAGGCTTATAGGAGCTTGTATGGAGCTTGTTGGAAGTGTCTGGCGGCGTTGACACGTTATGGAGGTGGACGTTCCATCTTCTAGATAGCTGTAGTTGCTGTCTGATGGTGCTGGTAGGTCTATTGTAGTAGAATTGGCAGGGGAGATGCGGCGTGGAAGAGACGATTTTGCTTTGTGAGGATTCGATTGAAGGAATATTATCCGGCGTATATAAAGCATACGAATTGCATAAAGACCATGCTACGATTCATCTCCAGACCGCAGACGACCAAAATTACAGGCTGTTTGCAGTTTATCAGGAAGTAAAGGTGGATACGCAAAAAAGCGGGAAAGTATTGCATACGATATACCGTAGGTTTGGAGAAGATACATATACACAGCTATGCCAGGCAATGGTTTCTTACGATGCTGAAAAAGCGGACGCTGTATACCATACGATTGTGATCGGCTTATCTAGAGCGTACCGGGGGAAGTTGATGGAGCATCTAAGCAACCGGTTTGTACAGAAAGTTTTTGCGTTGAGTCGAAATACGGAAAATGAAATACATCACCTTTTAGGGTTTTTGCGGTTTCGTGAACTGCAAGGCGGTGTGCTGCTTGCAAGATATGCGCCTAAAAACGATATTACGGCTATGTTGATGCCGCATTTTGCCAACCGGCTGCCAGGGGAAGATTTTGCGGTATATGATGAAAAACGGCAATATTATGCGGTTCATCCGAAAGAAAAACAGTGGTATGTTGTGCGTGACCGGCTGCCATTTGATGAAAACGGGGAAACTTGCTCGCAAGCAGAATCAGAATATGAAGCCCTTTATCAGCATTTTTGCCGGGCAATTGCGATTGAAGAGCGCAAGAATGTAAAGCCGTCGTGAGGCGTTGGTTATCGTTTGATGTGAGAAATTGTTATGTATTTGTATGCTGTTTTGATGATCATGTCATACATAATACAAAAGATGGTATAAGTGACAGGATGTTTAAAGGATGGGATGTGGATTATGAGTTTACGGACAAGAGTAGCGGTCACTATGGCAAAGTTTGTGAGTAAGGTGATCAAGCTTTTGCATTATGGAGATGGGGCGGTGCTGCCGGGGTATGTTGCACAAATGCTGGATCCGGACATTTTATCAAAGATGTCTGGTATGGTGCGTAAAGAGATTATTGCGGTAATGGGTACTAATGGCAAGACAACAACGAACAGTATTATAAACCATGTGCTGGCTGGACAGGGAAAGCGGGTTGTTATCAACCGAACTGGCGCCAATATGCTCAATGGCATTATCGGTGCATTTGCGCTTTCCACAGACTGGAAAGGGAGTTTATGCGCGGATTACGCTTGTATTGAGGTCGATGAAAATGCATCCGTACGGATTTTGCCACAGCTAAAGCCAGACCGTATTGTAATTACGAATCTTTCTAGGGATCAGCTGGACCGCTACGGAGAGGTAGACATTGTCCGCAACAAACTAACCGCTGCAATTGCCAGCGTACCGGACGCCCTGCTTGTATTGAATAGTGATGATGTGCTCTCTTATACATTGTCTTATGAATGTGGCAATCCAAATATAAGTTATGGGATCGATGAACAGATATTTGCCTCGAAGAGCGGCAAGGAGAGCCAGGAAAGCATTTTTTGCCGTATTTGTGGGACAAAACTAGAATATGATGAATTGTATTATGGACAGCTTGGCATCTGGCGTTGTCCATGCTGCAATGCAAAACGCCCGCAGCCGGACTATGCAGCCGTGGATGTTACATGCGAGGGCACGTATTCTTTTTCTGTAAACAGAGTACCTTTTAGAACAAATGCGCGTGCGGCGTATAATGTATATAATACGCTTGCTGCTTATGCGGCGTTGAGCAGTATCCATGCGGCTAAGGCGTTTCAAGCATCGATTGCTACTTTCAATTATGGGAACAACCGTGAAGATATTTTTCAAATTTCCGGTTCCCAGGTTCAGCTGCACCTTGCAAAAAATCCGGCAGGGTTTCAGCAGAAATTATCTCTTATCTTACAAGACGACAAACGAAAAGACATTGTTATCCAGATAAATGATACGGCACAAGACGGCAAGGACGTTTCCTGGCTATGGGACGTGGATTTTCAGTCGCTTGCAGATGCGAATGCGGCATCAATTGCAATAGGTGGAACTAGGCGTTATGATATGGGACTGCGCCTAAAATATGAGGATGTTCCCCACAGCCTGATGGAACATATGGAAACTACAGTCAAAAAATTATCGTCAACCGGCACAGGGAACCTATATGTGATCGTAAATTATTCAGGGTTATATGAGACAAGGCGTTTGTTGACAGCGCTTGCTGGTATTGTGCAACCAAAGAAAGTCTAATTGCGTTTTTATATGTGAGGTATTATAATTTGGTATAATACATGGATGAACAGGCATAAAAATACGTAAGGGTGGTTGCACATGGAGGATGAAAAAATTATTGAGCTATACTGGCAACGAGATGAAGAAGCATTAAAGCAGACAAACCAAAAATACGGATCCTTTTGTTATTTCATTGCGTTTCATATTTTAAAAAGCGAGGAGGATTCGAAAGAATGCGTAAATGATACCTGGTTTAAAACCTGGATGGCAATCCCTCCTAAGCGTCCGGAATTTTTCCAGGCATTCCTTGGCCGGATTACAAGGAACCTGTCTTTGGACCGTTACCGGAAGAGCCGGGCATCGAAGCGGGGCGGTGGGGCTATGGAGGTGATATATGACGAATTGGAGGAATGCATCTCAGGGCATAATTCTGATACACAGACAGAGTCGATTGTTATTACTGACGCGGTCAGCCATTTTCTGACTGGACTTTCCCATGACGCCAGAATTATTTTTGTGCGCCGCTACTGGTATGCAGATAGTATTGTACAGATTGCGCAACGTTTTGGCATGAGTGAAAGTAAAGTGAAATCAGCGCTAATGCGCAGTAGAAATAAACTGAAAGTGGCCTTGGAGGAAGAAGGGATAACAATATGAGACAGAATGCGGGGGAACGGCTCTTTGCATTGATTGGCGAGATTCCAGAGGAAATGGTTCTAGAAGCCGACCAGGACGGCCTACAAGACCAGGCTGGCGACAATGGCCTGGGGCATGGAAACATCGCTATAGACCTGCCGGAGGCGGAAAAGAATGCAAAAACCAAGGTAGAAATTGAAATGGGAGTTGAAATAGCAGCTCAAAATACAAAGATGGATACACCAGATAAGGATACTTCGTTCCTGCGATCAAGCCAAGCGCAGAGTTCAGGTTTCATGCATAAGCCAGATGACACATCCGTCAGCAAGTCAGCTCCTGAATCGATGCATACGCCGGATGACACATCCGTTAGCAAGTCGGCTCCTGAATCGATGCATACGCCGGATGACACATCTGTTAGCAAGTCGGCTCCAGATTTGAGCCAAACGCCAGATTCCGATTTTGTATATTCCGGTATAGTTTCCAAGCATACAGATACATGGTCCAAACATCAGCCGAAACGATGCAATGGCCGTACCTTTTTTGGCCATAAAGCTGGGGAATATTTGAAATATCTACCGGTAGCCGTTTGTCTTAGTATGGTATTTGCGGGTGCGTATTATGTCGTAAACCATTCATTCCGTGCTGGTTCAGATGATGCGTTTTATATGAATGACAGCGATGGAAGTAAAAGTGACCAAAAAGCGGAAGATGCAGTTGCGGCGGGGGAAAATAGGGATGATGGATTTACAAGCGAAAATGGAGGACTTGCAGGTATAAACGGAAGTAGTGAGCCAGCCGCTGGTTCAGATGATGCAAAGGAAATGGCAGGAGATGCTGGACTGCAGCTGCCCGTACGATACGATGCCTATGAAGGGCCTGTGGTCGCAATGACAGCAACCGGGGATACTCATAACCTGAAAACAAGCCGCCAATTAAAATGCAAAGTTTCCGTAGAAAAAGGCAGTGAAAGCAGCCAGCCGCTGCTTCATATATCCGACCAGTATGCAATAAAAAATACGTCAAAAGAAGATAAGACGTTCCAGCTTGTCTATCCTTTTGCGTCAACTTTGAACTTGGCTTATGAGATGGACCAAGAAATACTTCAAATCCAGGGGCGCAAGCATAGCGCTGTGAAATATGAGATTGGGGAAAGTATCTTGGCTTGTAGGCGGCGGGGGCTATCCCAGGGCAGTGCTATGGCGCCAGGCGGTTACCAGGGATATGAGGCGCAGCAGGCCGAGGCGGCAGGGGCTAGCAGTATGGAAGATTACGAACGCCTGTTTGACCAGGAGGGAGAATATCAGAAGAATGCATTAGCAAAAGAAGCGGATTGGGAGCGAGAGGTCAGCGTCTATACATTTTCTGATTTTCAGATGGGGGAGGATGCGCAAAAGAGGAATAACCCAGCTGTAGTCGGCGTTACGGTGTATGGCGCAGACGCGGATGTACTGACCTGCGGATTTGCTCATTCTTCGGTTCCGGTGGATGAAGTGGCAAACCACTGCTTTTTCTTTTCTGAAAACCAGGCCCGTCTTATGCTAGTTGTAACTGGGAAACAGGACCGGGAGCCGGCAATCGGATATTATTCGAACTTGGACTGTGAAGAGGAGATTGAAGGGGTACAATGTACCATGCAGAAACAAAAGATGACCTATTCAGATGCGTTGCAGCTTTGCGCGGCCGCAGTGGCAAAGCAGACGCTCCAAGATTACGGACAGGATGTATATGCCGGGGAGCTGCCGGAATATTTTAATGCGTCGGCTGCCTATCAGGCGCTGACGATGCTTAGCGGCGAAGATGAATTTTATGATATTTTGCTTGCACAGTATGGGAGTACGGAATTACGGGAAGTATGTGAGAAGCTATTTGGCGAGACCAGGCTTATTTATGCAATGTCGACGGTTACGATACCGGCAAAGAAAACACTTAAAGTTGCCGCGCACATACAAAAGCGGCAAAGTAGCGCCTTTTTTACTATTCCAGAACAAGATGTACACGACGACATGCAAAAAGAAACCTATGGATATGATTTTTTAAATGGCACTAAAAGCCTAATTAATGGAACCAAAACAAACATCCAGTTATACTTGCCAAAATCGTGGAAACTGGCAAAAAGCAGCCTGAATTTTAAACGAAAGAAAGCGGTATGGATAGTGGATACAAAAGCGGATGTGTTCCATATTGCGGTGTCTCCATAGCCGATTGGCTTAGGATTAATAAAATGTAAACGATTTCGTAAATACAAAGGCAGAAGTGATTACAATACAGTGCAGTGGGATTCCATAATTACAAAATTTGGGATTGATTTCTGCCCGGGTTAGTGTTTTAATAGTATTACGGGGACATGTTGCAAAGCGTATGCTGGATACATGAGGCACGAAAAATATTATAGATAAGGAGAGGTAATTCGTTTATGTTTGGATTTGGGCAATTGATTAACATCTTGAAAAAAAATCCTAAGAAAATCGTATTCACAGAAGGAGAGGACCCACGTATACTAGAAGCGGCGTCCAGGTTGCTGGCAAGCTATTTCCTGCATCCAATTTTAGTCGGGGAAGAAGAAAAAATTTATGATTCCGCAGAAGAAAGCGGTTTCAATATCCGTGGTGCGCAGATTATTAATCCTGCGAAATACGAAAAAATGGATGAAATGGTGGAAATGTTTTGCGAGCTGCGCAAATCAAAAGGTGTTACGCCGGAACAGGCAAGGAAAACGCTTGCGCAGGCAAATTATTTTGGGGCAATGCTTGTAAAAATGGGTGAAGCGGACGCTTTGTTAGGCGGCGCTACGTACTCCACAGCAGATACGGTACGCCCGGCTTTACAGCTGATTAAGACAAAACCAGGCAATTCTATCGTTTCATCTTGTTTCATTTTGGTTCGTCCATCTGCAACTGGTGAGAACGAAGTACTGGCAATGGGCGACTGCGCGATCAATATTAAGCCAACAGAAGAGCAGCTGGTAGAAATTGCCGGGGAGACAGCAGAATGTGCAAGAATCTTTGGTATTGATCCGAAGGTTGGATTTTTAAGTTATTCTACATTTGGTTCCGGCGAAGGCGAAGACGTGGACAAGATGCGCAATGCGACGCGCATGGCAAGGGAAAAATATCCAGACCTCCCAATAGAGGGCGAATTGCAGTTTGACGCTGCGGTGTCTGTGCGTACAGCACGTACAAAGTGTCCGGAATCTGAAATTGCAGGACATATTAATACGTTTATATTCCCGGATATCAGCTCTGGAAATATTGGATATAAAATCGCGCAGCGCCTTGGGCATTTTGACGCTTACGGCCCGATCTTGCTTGGCTTAAATGCGCCAATTAACGATTTGTCCAGAGGATGTAATGCTTCGGAAGTATATTCGATGGCTATTATTACGGCGGCGCTGGCTGGTACGTCATAACTTGCATCATGAAGCCTTAGTGCAGTTGCCGGCGGCTGTCTAATTCTGACAGCACATCGTTATATCTTATATCATGTATCATGAAACCTGCTAAACAGTGCAGTTGCCGGCGGCCCATAACCGGCACATGATAGTAATTGTACGATTGTATAGGCAAATTAGATTTATAATCTTGCGAAAGGCATACTTATGTATGCCTTTCCGATCTTTCTTATTTATTCTGCAAATGTCTGATATTTGTTTGGCAAAGTTGTGAAATTATTGTCGGTATTCTTTAGCAAGCGCCTCGAAAGCGCTTAGCGATTTTTCGATCCTTTCCGTCGGCACGCAATAAGAAATTCGTACATGTCCAGGGCAGCCAAATCCGCAGCCCGGTACGATCAGCAGGTTATATGCTTTTGCGCGTTCTGCGAATGCAACGTCGTCGGTTTCTAAGGTACGTGGGAACATATAGAAGGTTCCTCCTGGTTCTACAACCTGGTATCCCATTCTGCGCAGTTCATTTACCAATAACGTTTTATTCGTTTCATAAACCGTGATATCCGAAGTTTCATTTGCACAGGCTGCGCATACCCGCTGGAAAAGGCTCGGTGCGTTGACGTAGCCAAGTGTGCGTCCGGCGCCTGCGATTGCGGCAAAAACTTCTTCCTGTCTATCCATTGGAGGCACCAGCACATATCCCATACGTTCCCCTGGAAGAGAAAGTGATTTCGACCAGGAATAGCATACGAGCGTGTATTTATAATAATGTGGCAGGAATGGCACGTGGATGCCAGAAAATACAATTTCCCGATAAGGCTCATCCGAAATTAAAAAGATTGGATGGTGGTATTCTTCAGATTTTGCCTCCAGTATTTTAGCCAACTTTTGAATTGTCTGTTCTGAATAGACAGCGCCAGATGGGTTGTTTGGCGAGTTGACGATAACAGCCTTTACGTTTTCAGATAAAGACTGCTCAAAAGCGGAAAAATCAATTTGAAACGCTTCTGTATCCGCGGGGATAACAACTGGTTTTGCCCCAGCTCCTTCTACAAATACTGTGTATTCTGGAAAATAAGGGGCAAAAATGACAACTTCGTCCCCTGTGCTGCACAATCCATGCAGGCAGCAGCACAAAGCGGCGGCAGCGCCGACCGTCATGTAGAAATGGTCTGCACAGTAAGAAGTGCCAAAGCGCTGGTTCAAGGAGTCGGCAAGCATTGTGCGCACGCCGGCGTCCCCTTGGGCGCTTGTGTAGCCATGCAGCAGCACCGGGTCCATTTCATGCATGATCTTTATGGCAGTATCATTAACACAAGATGGGGATGGTACGCTAGGGTTGCCGATGGAAAAGTCAAATACATTTTCAGCTCCTATTTCTGCGGCCTTCTTTTTGCCATATTCAAACAATTCGCGGATTACAGATCGTTGTGTACCAAGAGCGACCATTTTTTCATTTAAGTTCATAGACATTTCAATACTCCTTTGCGATTTTTAATTGCCTGGGATTCGTGATTTTTTGGAAATCATTCCGGCATGTATGTTTTTACAAATATCTGCGATACTAGAGTGTGTTTAAAAAATCATTCCCGCCATCTGCCGGAAAGCATTTTTCAAACACACTCTAGTCTATCATAGCGGATGGTAAATTTCCATAAAAATTTTGTGCAGGGCCATCCGGTTCATGTTTCTTTTTTGCGAACAGTATGATAAAATAAAGGCATAGTTCCAACAAATATGACGACGTTACAGGAGGAAAAAACATTATGAAGAAAAAAAGGGTTTTAGCGTTCTTATTAGCGGCAGCTGTCAGCATCGGATGTTTGTCTGTCAACCTCTATACAAAAGACGCCGGCAATACACCGGTGCCGGGCACCCCGGTTATTACAGCTGAGGCCGCGACACCATCCGCATCCGCAATTGCAAAAGCTGCGAAGAAACCGTATGGAGAAAATCTGCCGAGTATGATCGAACTTCCGAAAGAAGATATCGAGGAGCGTTACGGGGTTTCTTCGTCTTTATACTCTTCTGCCTATGCGGAGGCTCCGATGATCAGTGCCTCTGTGGATGAAATTGCTGTTTTTAAGGCAAAAAATGCGGATTCGAAAAAGAAAATCGTAAAAGCAGTAAAAGCCTATCAGAAGAAATTAAAGCAGGATACGATGCAGTACCCAATGAACCAGCTCAAAATACAAGGTTCCAGGGTATATACCAATGGCAATTATGTCTGCTTTATCATGCTTGGAAATATCAGCAGGAAACTGGAAGAAAACGGGACAGAAGCGCAGCAGATCAAAGGGTATCAAAAACAAAACAAAAAAGCTGTAAAAGCTATTAAAAAACAGTTGAAGTAGCAATGCTGTTTTGTAAAACGGAAAATAGTTGGATATGGACAAAAAGAATGGAACAAAACAAGGCGTCTTTCGATGCTTGTGTTTTCTTGGCGCCGTAATCTTGATGTTAGCTGGGTGTGGGTTATATATGCGTTTAACGCCTGACCAGACCTATTCGCCTCAGGAACGGCGTATGTTAAAAAAGCGTCCGAAACTTACTAAAAAGCGTGTATTAAATGGAAAATTTCAGAAGGCTTATGAGACATATCTGTGCGAACAGTTTCCGGGGCGTGCGCATTGGGTGACCATGCGCACGCAGTTAACCCGGCTGCTTGGACAAAGAGACGCGAATGGGGTATATTTTGGGGCGGATGGATATCTATTAGAAAAATACCAGGAACAGGATTTTGACTGGAAACAGGTAGAAAAAAACGTACGCCGTGTGAAAGATTTTTTGCAGGAATATCCCAATGCCCGGGTGATGTATGTCCCGGCTAAAAGCAGTGTGCTTTCTGAAAAGCTGCCGCCATTTGCAGAAGCATCTGCAGAAGCGCGTTTTTATGAACTGGTTGCGCGCCAGGTGCCCGTAGAGCGGCAGATATCAGTACCAGATATATTGCATTCGCATAGGGGGGAATACATCTATTACCGGACAGACCATCATTGGACAACGCTTGGCGCCTATTATGCTTATGAACACTGGGCGCAGTCGATGGGCATTTCGCCGATGCCGCTGGAACAATTTAACCGGAAGGATGTCTGTGATACTTTTTTGGGGACTACGTATGCAAAGGTGCGTACCGGGGGCGAAGCGGATACGATTTCGGTATATGAGCCAAAAGAAGGTATTTCCTACCAGGTAGATTATAATATGGGGCAGTATCAGTCGGAAAGCTTTTATGACTTTACCAAAGTGGAGGGGGACGACCCATACAGCGTATTTTTTGGAGGGAACCAGCCGCTTGTAGATATCCAGGCAGATTTTTCAGGCAAGGCAAAGGGCAAAAAGACATTGATGATTATCAAAGATTCCTTTGGGAACTGCTTTGCGCCTTTCGTAGCGAACCATTATAAAAGGACGATCGTGGTAGACCTTAGGCATGTCAATATTCCAGTTAGCAGCCTGCTATCTGTGTATCCTGCCGACGATATTTTAATTTTGTACAATAGCGTGCAGTTTATGGAAGATAAGGATATTAGCAAGTTGAGGTAAAGGCGGGTATTGGTTGCGGGCATGTTTTGCCGCGCTTTATATTGCAATGGGAACCGGTTTTTTGGGGGCCGTTTTTGCATATGCCAGACTATGTGTGAGGGGGTTTTTATTGTGAGTTATGACGTAATTATTGTCGGGGCGGGGCCGGCAGGGATTTTTACAGCTATGGAGCTGGTGAAAAAGGGCAGCGGCAAAAAAATGCTGATGATTGAAAAAGGCAGGCCGGTTGAACAGCGTAGCTGCCCAAAGAGCCAGACGAAAAAATGCGTCAATTGCAGGCCCTGCAATATTACAGCCGGATTCTCCGGCGCAGGGGCGTTTTCCGACGGCAAGCTGTCGTTAAGCTATGAAGTAGGAGGAGATTTTCCAACGCTGGTAGGTGCGGATTTGGTGCAGGAGTTGATTGACTATACAGATCAGATTTATCTGGAATTTGGCGCTGATACCCATATAGAAGGCGTCAGCGAACCGCTAAAAGTCAGGGAGATTCGAAAACGCGCTATCCAGGCCGGGCTTAAACTGGTGGACTGCCCAATCCGACACCTTGGGACGGAAAGGGCGCAGCATATATACAGTTCGATTGAGGCATTCCTTCGAGAAAAAGGTGTGGAAATGCTGTTTGGATGCAGCTGCAACGACCTGGTTATGGAAGGGGATGTATGCAAGGGCGTTATTGTATCGAAAGAAGACGGTACGCAAGAGCGTTTTGAAGCGCCAAATGTTGTAGTTGCGGCCGGCCGGCGCGGGGCAGACTGGCTGCAGGCGCTTTGCGCAAAGTATGACATTGCGCATAAACCGGGCACAGTGGATATCGGCGTGCGCGTTGAGGTGCGCAACGAAATAATGGAGGAAGTCAACCAGGTATTATATGAATCCAAATTAATTGGATATCCAAGGCCTTTTAAAAATAAAGTACGTACATTTTGCCAGAACCCGGGCGGTTTTGTAAGCCAGGAAAATTATGATAATGACCTTGCGGTTGTGAACGGCCATTCTTACAAAAATCTGAAATCGGATAATACCAACGTAGCGATTTTGTGCTCACACAATTTTACAGAACCGTTTAACCAGCCGATCGCCTATGCGCAAAAAGTAGGCGAACTGACAAATATGCTGGGGGCCGGGCAGATCATGGTTCAGCGCTATGGGGATATCCTGGATGGCAAGCGCACCTGGGCCAAAGAGCTGGTGCAGTCCAATGTACGCCCGACGCTGCCGGACGCTGTTGCCGGGGATATTACCGCGGCAATGCCTTACCGGGCAATGGTCAATATCATTAATTTTATCCAGGCGATGGACCACGTAGTGCCGGGGTTTGCCGGTACGGAAACACTGTTGTACTCGCCGGAACTGAAATTTTACAGCAACAAAGTCCGCATGGATGAAAACCTTGTAACGAATGTAAAAGGCCTGTACTGCCTGGGCGATTCCAGCGGGTGGACGAGGGGGCTTATGATGGCGTCCGCAATGGGCGTGCTGATGGGCCGAAAATTGATCGAAAATGAATGAACGGCTGTATTTAAAAATCAAATACGATAGATCATAAAATAGGAGGGCGGTGCGCCCTTCTTTTTTAATTCAAAAAATTTATAAAAAATAAATTTTCCAAGGATCAAATGCCCGGCTCAAAAGTTTTCTATATATAAGCTTATATGAATAGATCGCAATAGAACAGCGTTGACAGGCGGTCAAAAACATCTGGCATAATAGGTTGAATTCAGCCAGGAAAAGGTGACGTATGGACAGAAACGAGATAGAACGGTTGTACAATCAGTATTTTCAAGCAATTTATAGAGTTTGTTTTCTATATATGAAAAACGAAGCGGATGCTTGCGATATCGTCCAGGATACTTTTTTGCGGCTGATGAATTGCCGGCCGGTATTTACGGATGATACAAAGGCGAAAGCATGGCTGATCGTGACGGCTTCCAATTGCTGTAAGACGCAGCTTGCAAAATGGTGGCGCACGAAGCGGGAAACTTACGACGAAGAGCGCATGGAAAAACTGGCGGGAGCGGAAAACAGCGAGGTTCTCCGGCTTGTACTGAGCCTTGAGCCAAAGTACAGCATACCGGTATACCTATACTATTATGAAGGCTACCGTACGGCGGAAATTGCGCGGATGCTCAAAACAAAGGCCTCTACGGTGCAGACGCGGCTGGCGAAAGCAAGGGGCATGCTGAAATTGGAGATGGGAGGATTGGAAATATGAAGCTAGAGGAATACAAAAACGCAATGGGCCGCCTTGTGGCGGAGGAAGAACAAAAGCAGCAGGTCTGGCAGGCAATTGGCCAGGCGGCGGGCGGAAAGAAGAAGTGCAAAAAGGCGTCGCGCCTGTCCGCGGCAGCCGCGGCTATGGCATGTGTTGTGCTGGCGTCCGGTGCGTTTCCGGCGATTGCAAGCAATGTGGCAGGATTTTTCCAGGGATTTTTCACAGCGCAGCAAAACCAGGTGCTAGACCAAAGCGGGTACGGGATTGCAGATATGGTAGAAAAGGATCTATTTTACGATGACGACGGGCATGTCAGCATAGAAGTGTTAGAAATGGTTTCCGATGGCATGACAGCGTTGATGACGGTAAAATATACGGCGTTAGATGATATGGGCAGGCAATGGCTCGCAAACGAAAAGCTTATGCAGCTGGTGCCTGGCGTATGCCATATATTCCCGGCTTATCCGGGGAATAATTTAAAAAAATACGGTGCAAATGGGTCTTCTGGAGGGGAGCTGATCCCGCAACTGTCTACGGAAACGGAAAAATATTTTGCGGTAATTATGGAAATCGACCGGAATTCCTACGGCACGGACGAGCTGAATTTTGAATATGCCATGACGTTCGAAGGAATGCGCCATATGCCGGACGAAGTGATGGTATGCGATGCCCGCCTTTATGTGCCAAAAAGGGCGATCAGGCAGGCGCGCCTAAAAGCGGTAACGAACCATATGGAATTTACGAAGTACCGGGTGCTGCCTGCACAAGGCGGGAAAGGCGGCGTACGGCCACAGAGCCTGTATGTATCGGGCCTATCTTATATGCTTTTTCTGGAAACCGACGATATTGACATCTGGAAAAAGGTAGACGGCAAGGATTCATGGATGGTACAATTACAAACCGCGGATGGAAACATTTATGAAGCGGACGGCTGGCTTGGGCCGGTAAGGGGGGATGAAATAGGATGCCAGATGGAAAATATAGAAGGGCTGTTGATGGAAAGCGGAAATTTTGTCCACTACTCCCAGACAGAAGAGGGGCTGTTAGACCGCAGATTTGTAAGTTTTGACCCACAAAAAATTGAAACGTTTGTTTTTGGAGGAAAAGAATACAGATTGCAAAAAGAGTAAATGTATATAAAAAGAGTGTCTAGTACTCCATCCGGACAGAAATCAGAGTAAGGAACTGCCTGCTTTGCACCAC
>CASUON010000055.1 GCA_949457475.1 uncultured Lachnospiraceae bacterium | reverse complement strand
TCGGATAGACGGCACGAACGCTACCATTATTGGGGAGCGGCAGGGGGAATTTGTGGCGGATAGAAACGGCATTGCGCGCGTGTGGATGGACCATGGGGTATGGCCGTTTTTAACGACGAAGTTCTACATTGACCAGACCGGCGATATCGAGATTTTGAAAGAGCAAATCCCGTATTTTAAAGATGAGCAGGCGCAACGCGGTACTGGGCTGGATCAAGAATGGGACGTTTCGTATGGGCTGCGTCAAAAATGCGGGGACGGCAGTATTTACGAAGGCAGCATTTTCGAACACCTGTTATTGCAGCATTTATGCGCGTTTTATGAAGTTGGGGAGCATAACTGCTTCAGGCTGCGGGGCGCGGACTGGAACGACGCGATGGACATGGCGCCGCAACGCGGGGAGAGCGTGGCGTTTACTTGCGCTTATGCTGGGAACCTATTGCAGATGGCGCGGCTATTGCGCACATTGGAAAGCCGGTTTGGCTGGAAAGAGGTAGCGCTTTTGGAAGAGACTAAGGGGCTGTTGTCGGCTGACAGCAGCATCTATAATGATATTCGCGCGAAACACGGAGTATTGGAGGCGTATTTCACGCAGTGCTGCCACAACGTCAGCGGGAAGAAGGTATGCGTACCGATTGGGGAGCTGGCGGCTTGTCTGGAGCGTATGGCGGAATGGATCAAAAGGCATTTGAATCAGACGCAATGGATCGAAGGGAAGGACGCAGAAGGATGGTACAACAGCTATTATGATAACGATGGGCAGCCGGTAGAAGGCTATGTTTCTCAGGGCATGCGTATGATGCTGATCGGCCAGGTATTTGCGGTTATGGGCAACATTGCCGAGGATGGGCAGGTTGAAAAAATCTGTAAAAGCGCAGACCATTATCTATATAGGAAAGAAATCGGCGGCTACCGGCTGAATACGGATTTCCAGGAACAGAAATTTAATATGGGCAGGATGTTTGGATTCGCATATGGAGAGAAGGAGAACGGGGCTGTGTTCTCGCATATGGCGGTCATGTACGCAAATGCGTTATACCAGAGAGGTTTTGTAAAAGAGGGGCATAAAGCGCTGCAGGCGCTTGCGGACGCCGCAATGAACTTTCCAGTGAGTAAAATTTATCCTGGAATCCCGGAATATTTTAATGGGAATGGAAGGGGTATGTACCATTATCTGACTGGGGCTGCAAGCTGGTATATGCTTACGGCTGTGACAGAAGTGTTTGGCGTACAGGGAGCCTATGGCGACTTGGCCATTCATCCGAAACTCGTAAAAAGCCAGTTTGACGCGGATGGAAATGCTAAATTGCAGCTGTCTTTCGCGGGGAAAGATTTTCAGGTTACGTTTCTAAACCCGCAGAGACTGGACTATGGGGAATATAGCATCCAAAAGGCAACTTGTGATGGCTGTTTAAAATTACCTATACAAGAAGGCACGGCGCTGCTTTGCAGGAGGGATATCCTGTCAATGCCTGGTAAAACGCATGAAATTGTTGTCGAATTGGGGCGTGTATAATGGTACGATTGTTACCAGGAAATACGGTAAAAAAAGTCCCGGTATTTTTTGGGCGTTAGTCCGACCGTATTTTTGAATACTTGGATAAAGTGGCTTTGGGAGGAAAAGGACAGGTAGTTGGCAATATCGATAATGCTGCTGTCTGAATACCGCAGCAGGTTCTGCGCCTTTTCCACCTTTCGCTTGATAATATATTCACTGACCGAGACGCCGAGTTCTTTTTTAAAGAGCCTGGACAAATAGCTGGGCGAGAGGTTTACATATTCCGCAAGCTCCTCAATGGTAATCCTGCTATTGATATGGCTGTATATATAGTCGATACATAGGGTAATGGACTTGGATATTACGAAGCTCTTTTTCAAAAACAGCATCTTTTCCGTATAATCAATCGCCATAGTCTTATGGAGCTTGTTGATGGCGTCGATGGAATTGCAGCTGTCCATTTTCAAAATATAAAAGTCGCTGAGCTGGTAGGCCTGTTCCAATTCCATGCCCGCATCGACGCAAAACCGGGTGATGATCGCGACGGTAACGACAAAGTGGTACCTGATGTTTGTCAAAGGGTTGGTGGACAATATCCCTACCCCGTCCGGGTTGATAAACGCGTCTTTTTTGCAGTTTTTTTGTACAGCGTCCATGTCGCCGGAACTGACGGCGCGGTAGAAGGAATATTCTTCTTCTAATGGGCGGTGTACAATCGATTCCTCACCTGTCTTTAGTTCTTTGCGATACCATTCGTTCCGCAGGTTCATACTTTAGTTCCTTTCCGATAGTCATCGTTTCAGTTGTTATTATTTCAGTCGTCATAATTGCAGTCGCATAATTTCAGTTGTCATCCTTTAGGTTGTTATCGTTTTTCTATGAAATAACTTAAGCGGTCATCATTTATGTAATAAGTATCTTGTGTTTTTCTGTACGGCAATAAAGCGTTCGTTTATGAATTATAGCATGAATCTGATATTTTTGTAAATAGGATGATATAAGGAAAGTATGCAACCGCTTATAATAATGCTTGAATGAAAATATGCAAGGAGGACGACGATGAAATTTGGTTATTTTGATGATGAAAGAAGGGAATATGTCATAACCCGGCCGGATACGCCCGCGCCTTGGGCGAATTACCTTGGCTCGCCTGCGTACGGCGCGGTCATTTCCAATAACGCAGGAGGGTATAGTTTTGCCAAATCCGGGGCGAATGGCAGGATACTGCGCTATATCTTCAATCAGTTTGACCAGCCGGGGCGTTATATTTATATGCGGGACAATGACAGCAAAGATTACTGGTCTGTTTCCTGGCAGCCGGTTGGCAAAGGGCTGGCGGAATACAAGAATGAATGCCGCCATGGAACGGCATATACGAAGATATCCGCGGATTACAGCGGCATCCATTCCGAGGCATTGTATTATGTCCCGCTGGACGAGGCTTATGAAGTATGGCAGCTGCGTGTGACCAACCAGTCCGGTGCGGAAAGGAAGATTAGCGTGACAGGATATGCGGAATTTACAAATGTCAGCAACTATGAACAGGATCAGGTAAATCTGCAGTATTCACAGTTTATTACCCGGACGAAGTTCTGCGGGAACCGTATCTGCCAGATGATCCATGGCAACCTGGATGGGCTGGCGGAAGGGGAAGACGTGGACGACAAGATTGTGGTCGAGCGTTTTTTTGGCATGGCTGGATCTAAGATCAGCTCGTTTTGCGGCGACCGGGAACGTTTCCTTGGGAGCTACCATGGCTATGGGGATCCGCAGGGGGTGGCCTGCGGGGAGCTTGACGGGACGCTGAACTATAACGAGAATGGCTGCGGCGCGCTTGCTACCTTGTTGACGCTTGCGCCTGGGGAGACGAAGACAGTGGCATTTATCCTCGGGATGCAAGAAGACGCGCAGGCAGAAAAGATCCTGGCGCGTTACCAAGACCCACAGATATCCTGCGCGCGGGACATGGAAAAGCTGGTTTCGTATTGGCATGGCAAGCTGTCGCGCTTTCAGGTTAAGACGCCGAGCAAGGAATTTAATACGATGGTCAATACATGGAACGCCTATAACTGCTTTATGACATTTATCTGGTCGCGCGCGGCTTCTTTTATCTATTGCGGGCTGCGCAATGGATATGGATACCGGGATACCGTGCAGGATATCCAGGGGATTATCCATCTGGCGCCGGAAATGGCTGTGGAAAAGATCCGTTTTATGCTTTCGGCGCAGGTAGATAACGGCGGCGGCCTCCCGCTTGTAAAGTTTACGCACAACCCAGGGCATGAGGATACGCCGGATGATGCGTCTTATGTAAAAGAAACAGGCCATCCGGCCTACCGTGCGGACGACGCCTTGTGGCTGTTTCCGACTGTGTATAAATATATTGCGGAAACAGGGGATTTGTCGTTTGTGGACGAGGTGGTCCCTTTTGCAAATAAGGGCGAGGGGACGGTGTATGAACATTTAAAACGTGCCATTGCCTTTTCTATGAACCATCTTGGAAGGCACGGCATGCCGGCAGGGCTGTACGCTGACTGGAATGACTGCTTGCGGCTTGGCAAAGAGGGCGAATCCTCTTTTGTAGCGTTCCAGTTTTATCTTGCCATGACGATTTTAAAAAAGTTTGCGGAATATAAAAAGGACCAGGATTATATCCGCTATCTAGATGATGCGCAGGAAAAGCTAGGCTCCGTAATGCAGCAGTTATGCTGGGACGGCGACCGGTTTATCCGGGGCTTTACCGAAACGGGGGAGGTAATCGGAAAACAGACAGACCCGGAGGCAAATATATGGTTGAATCCGCAGAGCTGGTCTGTCATCAGCGGGCTTGCAAAAGGTAGCCAGGCGGATGCGGCGTTAGATACCGTATATGAAAGGCTAAATACCGCGTACGGGGCGGTTTTAATGGACCCGCCGTATCACGCGCATGCTTTTGACGGGGCGCTTGCCGTTATTTACAATGCGGGTGCAAAAGAAAACGCGGGGATTTTTTCACAGTCGCAAGGGTGGCTGATCCTCGCGGAGGCGTTGTGCGGCCATGGGGAACGTGCGTTTACGTATTTTATGGAAAATGCGCCTGCGGCGCAAAATGGTCGGGCAGAAATCCGTAAATTAGAGCCATACTGCTATGGGCAGTTTACCGAAGGCAAGGCCAGCCCGCATTTTGGGCGGTCCCATGTGCACTGGCTGACTGGTACCGCGTCGACTGTGATGGTAGGATGTGTAGAAGGTATTTTGGGAATACGCCCCGATTTTTATGGGCTTAGGATTGCGCCTGCGGTTCCAAAAGAATGGGAGCATTTTGAAATTCACAAGGAGTTTCGAGGGAAGCGGCTGCATATTGTAGTAAACAACCCTGGGCATGCGCAGACAGGATGCAAAAAGGTTGCCGTTGACGGGCAGGAAATTGAAGGGGGCTATATTCCTGCACAATTATTAAAGGATGAAACAGAAATTATTGTAGATATTTCATAAGTTTTATTTACGTCATGATTTTGATATTTTTTGCATTTCAATGGTATATCAGCAGAAATAAATATATTATAATTACAATAGATATAACGAAACAATAAAGCTTTATAAAAAAATAATAAACTTAAAGGAGGATTTTTTATGAAAAGGAAATTTGTATGCATGGTTTTAGCGGCGGCGATTACCGCCGGAACACTCGCAGGCTGTGGCAGCCAGGATAACAACAGTTCGGGAAATGGTGGCGGCCAGCAGTCTGAAAACGACCAGAATGCCGGTGACGCTAAAGATTCCGCGGATGGGGACAATTTTTCGGGGGAAGGCAAAGTAATCAATATTTATAGCTGGAACGACGAATTCCGTGAACGTGTAGAAGCAATTTATCCAAAGGTAAAGGACAAATCTTCTGATGGGACGGTGACTACGCTAGAAGACGGGACGGAAATCCACTGGATTGTAAATCCGAACCAGGACGGGGTTTACCAGCAGAAGCTGGATGAAGCGCTACTGAACCAGGCCGGAGCTTCAGACGACGACAAAGTGGATATCTTTTTGGCGGAAACGGATTATGTATTCAAATATACCGATGCAGAGGTAGACGCGGCCATGCCTCTTTCAGACCTTGGCATTGACCCTGATACAGACCTCAAAGACCAGTATAATTTTACAAAAGTGATTGCTTCGGATGTAAACGGGGTGCAAAGGGCTTCTACTTGGCAGTGCTGCCCTGGGCTTTTGGTATACCGCCGCGATATTGCCAAAGAAGTATTTGGCACGGATGACCCGGAGAAGATCGGCGAGAAAGTAAAAGACTGGGATACGATGAAAGAGACAGCGGCTGAATTGAAAAAAGCCGGATACTATACGTTTTCTTCTTATGCGGATACGTTCCGCCTGTATGGAAATAGCATTTCAGAACCTTGGGTTAGCACCGATTCTACGGTTTTAAAAATAGACCAAAAGATTATGGACTGGGTAAAAGATTCAAAGGAATGGCTGGATGCGGGTTATCTGGATAAAAATGTAAAAGGGCAGTTTAATGACGATTGGAACAAAGCGATGGGCTCCGCATCTAAAGTGTTCGCATTCCTGTTCCCGGCATGGGGGATTGATTTTACTTTGAAAAAGAACTGGGACGGTGAAGACGGCGCCTGGGCGGTAACAAACGCGCCGCAAGATTATAACTGGGGGGGTTCTTATGTCCTTGCCTGCCAGGGTACGGATAACCCGAAATATGTAAAAGATATTATCCTTTCCTTAACTGGCGATAAAGAAAACTTGTTAAAGATTTCCAAAAAGTTCCTAGATTATACAAACACACGTAGCGGTATGCAGGAAGCAGCGGAAGATAAAAAGACTTACGCTTCAGATTTCCTTGGCGGGCAGAATACCTTTGAATATTTTGCGCCTGCGGCGGAAGGCGTTAAGATGGCCCCGCTTTCTGCTTATGACCAAGGATGCGTAGAACTGATCCAAAATGCATTTAGCGATTATTTGCAGGGCCAGATTGATTTTGAGAAGGCAAAGCAGAACTTTGAGACAGCAATCAGGGAGCGTTACGCGGATCTAACGGAAATCCAGTGGCCGGAATGATCGTCCGTCGGCTGTAGGATACGGGCTGTACGATAAAATAGAAAGGAATCATTGGCTATGAAAAAAAACGGAAGTATTGATTATTCGAAATGGGGCTATCTATTTATCCTGCCTTTTTTCGTTAGTTTTTTCATTTTTTCTTTAATACCTTTGGCAGATACGATCCGGTACAGTTTTTTTGAATATTATCGATCAGGGTTGAAAGAAGTTGGGCCAAATTTCATAGGATTGACAAATTATTTGGAACTGCTGAAATCGGATATGCTCAAATACGCGGGAAATACGTTTATATTATGGATTATCGGCTTCGTTCCACAGATTGTAATTGCGCTTTTGCTTGCTTCATGGTTTGTAGACGCTCGTTTGAAAATCCATGGGACACAGTTTTTTAAGGTAGTCATCTATCTGCCAAACTTGATTATGGCGTCGGCGTTTGCAATGCTATTTTTCACAATGTTTTCAACCAGCGGCCCGGTAAATTCGATTTTAATGTCTGTCGGGTTTATCAAAGAACCCGTCGATTTTCTAGGTTCTGTATTTGGGACAAGGGCGCTTGTTGGCCTGATGAACTTTTTGATGTGGTTTGGAAATACGACAATCATGTTAATGGCAGCAATTATGGGCATCAGCCCGGATATTTTTGAAGCTGCGGAGCTGGACGGCTGCAACAGCATGAAGCGGTTCTTTTATATAACCCTTCCGTTGATACGCCCGATTCTGGCTTATACGTTAATTACGTCTATTATTGGCGGGCTCCAGATGTTCGACGTTCCGCAGATTTTGACAAATGGGCAGGGTAGCCCGGACCGTACTTCCATGACACTTATTATGTTCTTAAATAGCCATTTAAAGAGCAAAAACTATGGAATGGCAGGGGCATTGTCTGTGTACCTATTTATTGTAGCGGGCATCTTATGCTTTATTACATATAGGATTACAAATGACGATGATCCGGATGGTTCAAAGGCAGCTGCCAGAAAAGCGAAAAAAGCAGGAAGGAGATAGTTTATGAATGCAAATACATCAAGCCGTGCACGGAGCATCCTGGCACACGCAGTACTTATCATCTTGTCGTTTATGTGTTTGTTTTTCTTTTATATCCTGTTTATTAATGCGACACGTTCCCATGCGGATTTGCAAAAAGGCTTTTCTGCGCTGCCAGGGGCAAGCCTGTTGACAAATTTGAACAATGTCGCAAACGACGGGTCGTTCCCGATGTTTCGGGGGATTATAAACAGCCTAATTGTATCCGGCTGTTCCGCGGCAATCTGTACATATTTTTCAGCATTGACAGCGTATGGGCTGTATGTATATAATTTTAAATTAAAGAAAGCGGCGTTTACTTTTATTATGGCCATCCTTGTGATGCCGACACAGGTTACCGCGATGGGGTTCTTGCGGTTGGTTACAAATATGGGAATGTATGATTCCCTGCTTCCATTGATTATTCCATCTATTGCATCCCCGTCTGTATTCTATTTTATGTACAGCTATTTGCAGTCGTCGCTCCCGCTGTCGCTTGTAGAAGCGGCAAGGATTGACGGCTCCGGGGAATTCCGCACGTTTAACCGGATCGTGTTACCGATTATGAAGCCGGCGATTGCGGTACAGGCGATTTTTTCTTTTGTCGGATCCTGGAACAACTACTTCGTTCCGGCATTGGTCATTCAGTCGAAAGACAAGATGACCGTACCGATACTGATTGCGACGCTGCGTGGCGCAGATTATATGAATTTTGACATGGGCAAGATTTATATGATGATTACGATAGCGATCGTGCCGATCATCCTTGTGTACCTGTTATTGTCTAAATACATTATCGCGGGCGTAACGCTTGGCGGCGTGAAAGAATAACGGTCGTTTACAAGAAGGAGGGCATATGGGAAATAGAAACTGGAGCCATAGCGGTACACGTACGCAGCAGCGATCAGAGCGGGAAATTGCGCATGGAGCTTTGGCTCGGCGTATAGCGGCAGAGGGCATCGTGCTGCTGAAAAATGAGGGGCTGCTGCCATTTGAGCCATCCGCGTCCATCGCGCTGTTCGGAAGCGGCGCGGATCAGACCGTAAAAGGCGGGATTGGTTCTGGAGACGTCAATAACCGGGAAAATATATCGATCTACCAGGGGTTTATCGATGCGGGGGTATCCGTTACAAGCCGGGATTGGCTTTTGGATTATCAAAAACGGTATGAATCGGCAAGGCTTGAATGGAAGCAAAAGGTGCTGCAGGCTGCCAAGCTGGTAGAAAATCCGTTTGACGCATATGCGGCGCACCCATTTTCACTGCCGCAAGGACGCCGGATTTCCGCTGGGGATATCGAAGGCGCGTCCGCGGCAGTGTATGTAATCAGCCGTATTTCCGGTGAAGGGAAAGACCGGCGGAAAGCAGAAGGGGATTATTATTTAAGCCCAAAGGAACGGGAAGACCTTATCTATTTAGACCGGCAGCGCCTTCCGGTTGCGCTTATCTTAAATGTCGGCGCCCCTGTGGAACTGACGGGCATTTTGCAGGAAACAGAAAATATCCGGGCGATTGTAAATATTTCCCTGCCTGGGCAAGAAGGCGGGCATGCGGTGGCCGATGTGCTGTTTGGAAAAGCAATGCCGCAAGGCCGGTTGACGACAACCTGGGCGAAAGCGTATGAGGATTACCCGTCGGCGGAAAGCTACAGCTACTTAAACGGGGATTTGGAGACAGAGGAATACAAGGAAGGGATTTACGTCGGATATCGGTATTTTGACAGTTTTGGGGTGCAGCCGTTGTTTCCGTTTGGATTTGGGCTTTCTTACACGTCGTTTTCCATAGAATTTGAGGCCCTCCAGATTGCGGGGGACGTCGTACAAGTAGTCGTTTCGGTTGAAAATACCGGAGGGCGCTATTGCGGAAGGGAAGTGGTACAAGTATATGTCACGCCGCCGCAGACGGGGGCTGCGATGGAATACCAAAGGCTGGCCGGCTTTGCGAAAACAGATGCCCTGCCGCCGGGAGGCAGACAGAAACTTACCGTTGTTATAAAGCAAAAGCAGCTTGCGTGCTTTTCGCAACAGATGCACGCGTGGATTGTCGAACCGGGAAAGTACGGCATATGGATAGGGAACCATTCCTATTCCTTGCAGCTGGCAGCCGTCCTTGCCGTCCAAAACCAGGCGGTATTGGAACGGACGCAGAATATATGCCAGGATACCGCGCCGCTTTCAGAACCCGCAGCATCTGAACACGCAATAGACAAAGCGGCAAAATGGCTCGCGCAGGCAGAAGAACAGGGGGTTGCGGTATATCCGTTTATCCCGCAGGAAGAAACACGCGAAACGTATCAGGCGCCAGCCGCAGTCGACCAGCCTGTTGAAGAACTGATACCGCTCTTATATGGAAATATTACGCAGGGGGCCAGTACGCTTGGCTCCGCCGGTATCCGCGTACCTGGTTCTGCCGGGGAGACGACAGAAGCGTTGGAGGCGCGCTACGGGATACGTTCTATGATTATGGCAGACGGCCCGGCAGGCCTCAGGCTTCGGCAAAATTATGAAGTAGACAGGCAGGCTGATACGGTATATGGCGTTGGCGTGCTAGGCTCGCTTGAGAACGGTTTTTTAGAAGAGGCAAAGCGGCATGAGGACGCGGACACTTATTACCAGTACTGTACCGCATTCCCGGTTGGGACGGCCCTGGCGCAGACGTGGAATTTGGAACTGGCGCGGGAGTTTGGCAGTGCGATCGCCGTTGAGATGGAGGAATTCCATGTTGATCTATGGCTCGCGCCCGGCATGAATATCCACAGGAATCCGCTTTGCGGGCGCAATTTTGAGTATTATTCAGAAGATCCCCTGCTGTCAGGCACGATAGCGGCAGCGGTAACCGCAGGCGTGCAGGGCCACGGGACATGCGGCGTGACGGTCAAACACTTTGCATGTAATAACCAGGAAGACAACCGCATGGGGGTAAATGTCCGCGTCTGTGAACGTGCCCTTCGGGAAATTTATTTTCGGGGGTTTGAGATTGCGGTAAAAGAGAGCGCCCCGGTGGCGATAATGACTTCTTATAACTGCATCAATGGAACCCACGCGGCAAACAGCCAGGATATCTGCACGAAGGTTGCGCGCAGGGAATGGGGGTTTGAAGGGGTCATTATGTCGGATTGGAATACGACTGTCCCGGAAGATGGAAGCGTGCCATGGAAGTGCGCAGCTGCCGGAAATGATATTATTATGCCCGGAAATACGCAAGACGACGAAAATATACGTAAGGCATATGCCCAGGGCAAACTATCGGAAACAGAGATTCGAAGCTGCGCCGGGCGGGTGCTTGCAATGATTCAAAAATTAAGCCGGTAAATGCGATGCGGCAGAGGTTAGATTTTGCGTTTGTGAATATAAGCGTTAGAGAAATAGGCAGGAGGTTTCCTGCCTATTTGTGTTTTCTGGTTTTCTATTATTCTGATTTTCTATTTTTACGGTTTCATATGTTTCTGCTTTCATATTTTTTGAAAATGCTTAAAAGCACATAGGAAACGATATATAAAATTCCAGAACAGCCAATCGTAGAGGCCAGGCTGCAGACCGTAGCCAGATGGATGTTGGAAACATAAGCGATATACAAAAGCCCCAGCGGGAAGACGGCGATCATAACGGTAGCCGGGATATTGGCAATGCTTATCATAAAGGTGTTTTTTAAAAGCTGCTTCATGCCGCATTGGTAGCGGGACAAGAGTGGGAAAGCATAAACGGCTACGGATAGTAGGATAAAAACAAGCATGCAGACAGGAATCTGGAGCAGTTCATATTTTGGGTCCAATCGATTGTAAATGGCGAATAGCGCTGCGTTGATACCTATGCCTGCGGATACGATGAAAATCCATAACGATGTTGCCCGCATAAAATTTTCCTTAAAAGCCTTCCAATAGCATTTGACAATCGAGGGGTCTTTTTTGTCAATTAGTTTAAAGAGAACTTGATACGTAGCCGAGAGCGCGGCTCCAATCGTTAGAATGGGGATGCAGCTGACAATAAAAAGAATGTTCAATAGTATTAGGTCAAATAAGCGAGATAAAAAGCAGATGACTGGATGGTCAGGATGAAGCAGTCCGTTCATGATTTTCTCCTTTTGTGTGAATTTTATTTGCCAAATACAGTATACCAGATATCTTATAAATTGTCAGTATCGGATTAAAAATATTTGCCGTTTAGGCCTTGCTATCCACAATCCGGCAATAGCTTTTCGACGTTAGCAAAAAGACCAGCAGGTAAATCATGGAAAATATAAGGATCGTACCAGCCAGGCAGCAGGCGAACAGCTTCGCGTTTGTCAGGTTCATAAGAAGCAGCAGTTTTTGGATCATCGGAAAGGCCACCGTTACATGGAAAGCCGCCGTTATGATCGGCAGGATGAATACAATGCGTACCTGGGCGAAAATCGTCGCGCGCACTTCCCGTCTGCTCATCCCGACTTTTTCCATAATCTGGAACCGCTCCCGGTCGTCGTAGCCTTCTGAAATCTGTTTGTAGAAAATAATCAGTACAGTGACCATCAAAAACAAGGTTCCAAGGAAGATGCCAAGGAACAGGAACGCGCCGTTTTGCGCATAAAAGTCCAGGCGGTTGACCTCGCGGTATTCCCCAAATATTCCGTCTACAAGGGAACTTTGATTGCTTTCATAGATGGAATTTAGCCTGGCAATGACAGCCTGGTCGCATGCAAGTTTTTCTTCCTTGGTGCCGTCGATATCGACGTTGAAATGATACGAATAGCGCGGCTCGGTTTCTGAAGACTGTGCTTTATAATAAGTGAAAAATTCATCCATAGCAGCCTGGTTTGGCATAATAATATAGTACATATGCTCGATCTCGGTTCCCCGGGTCAGATAGTTTTCGGTATCTATAGCTGCCGGGTTGGATTTTGCTACCGCATATGTCTGGCCAAAAAGCGTCAGCTCGCTGCTTTCGTATACAGGGGTGCCTATAACTGCAATTTCACTTTCAGAAACAGGCGCAAGCGTTGTATTGAAATCTGCCTCATAGTCTTGTTTTGTCATAATGTAGAGCAGCGAGATTTTGGACAAGTTATTGAAGGAACGTTCGCTATCTGATGGAAACGCCATGCTGTGGTTTGCTTCATTATATAGCGCGGCTGTTTCTACGCAGCTGTAGGAGCTTTTTTTGGTAATTGTTCTGCCGTTGCTTCGAATGACGTCTTCGATCTCTTTTTCCAGTCCGCCATACGCGGGCCTTTCATCGCAAAAGCCACGGATTGATATTTCAGCCGGGTAGCGGGCGGTCAGCTCGTCGTCTGCCCCGACATATAGGCAGACCGTAGAAGATACCATAACCAGCACCATGGTAGATAAAATGCAGATATTGGCAAGTCCGACCGCGTTTTGCTTCATGCGGTAGATCATGCCGGATACCGCGATAAAATGCCTGGTCTGGTAGTAGAACTTTTTATTTTTGCGCAGCGCTTTTAACAGGGCGATGCTGGCCGACGTAAACAGGCAGTATGTGCCGATAATGACTAAGACTACAGCGACAAAAAACAGAGTCAGCGCTTTTAAAGGGTTTTGCGTAGTCAGCGCGATATAATAACCGGCGCCGATGCAGGCGACACCGGCAAACGACAGCAGAAGCTTCGTCTTTGGCTCGCGTTCCCCGGCGTTCGTTCCATGCAAAAGCTCTACCGGGTTGGAGAGGCGCACTTGCAAAACATTATACAGCAGCGCCGCCAGATAGATTAATAGGAACAATTCGACCGTTTTTATGGCTGCCGGTACGGATAGTTCAAACTGTATCGGTGTCGAAAGGCCGCTCATTTGGTACAGCAGCATAATCATAAACTTGTTGAATAAAATGCCAATGGCAAGCCCGGTTGTAATAGATACTGCGGCGGCAAAAAAGGTTTCAGCGGCAAGTTCCTTCATAATATGCCGTTTCTCCATGCCAAGGATATTGTAAATGCCAAGCTCTTTTTTTCTGCGTTTGATAATAAAGCTGTTTGTATAAAACAAAAAGATGCAGACGAAGATACCTACGACATAGGAGCCAAGGGTTAGGACGGACTGGAGCGACGCGCTGCCGCGCACGTCTTGCAGCCCGCTGTTGCCGCTCATGGCCGTCATAATATAAAACATAGCGGTGCAGAGGATTCCGGTCAGCAGGTAGGGAAGGTAAAATTGGCGGCTGTTTTTGATATTTGTCCATGCCAGCCTGATATATAAATGATCCATTTGTTAACCTCCTTTTATCATTGTTTTCATAATAAGCGTTCATTGTTAAATGTGCCCTGGCCGACAGATGCAAGCCAAGCTTTCCTGTAGAATTGCGGGTCATCCGGATGCATGGGATGCATGCGTCGGCAGCGCGCTCAGACTTCGGCGGTCAGCACTGTCAGGGTATCGGATATTTTGGCGAAAAACTCTTCATTGCGCATATTGCCGCGGTACAGCTGGTGGAAGACCTCACCGTCTTTGATAAACAGCACCCGCTTCGCATGGCTGGCAGCTTTGATGCTGTGCGTTACCATTAAAATGGTCTGGCCGTCTTCGTTGATCTCGTGGAACAGTCGCAGCAGCCCCGCGGCAGCCTTGGAATCCAAAGCCCCGGTAGGTTCGTCGGCAAGGATCAGCTGCGGCCGGGTAATCAGTGCCCTGGCGACTGCGGTCCGCTGCTTTTGGCCGCCAGATACTTCATACGGGTATTTTTTCAAAATATCCGCAATTTTCAACTTTTCTGCAACGGGGGATAGCCGCTGTTCCATTTCGTCCGGCCGGGTTCCCTGCAACACGAGCGGCAGGAAGATATTGTCTTTGAGCGAAAAGTTGTCTAGCAGGTTAAAGTCTTGAAACACAAATCCAAGGTTGTTCCTGCGGAAGGCGGAGATTTCCTTTTCTTTAATGGAAATGATATTCTGCCCGTTTAGGCGGACTTCACCGCCGGACGGCTTATCAAAAGCGGCAAGGATGTTTAACAGCGTAGTTTTGCCGCTGCCGCTTTCGCCCATAATCGCTACATATTCTCCTTTTTCGACAGAAAAGTTCAGGTTTGCCAAGGCCTGCACCTGGTTTCCGCCGAAACGGGTCGTATATATTTTCTTTAAATTCGAAACTTCTAAAATTGCCATGTAAGTCAGCCCCTTTCTAATTTCTGTAACAAGTATAACAAAAGAGAAAGGCGCGGGCTATCGAATTGGCTTACATTTTAACGGCGTATCTTACAATTATGTAAGATTGTAACAGGCACGGAGTCGTTATTTTGCATGGGGTGGGGATATTCCTTAAAAATGAGAAATAATAGGTTGTTATCCGGCAGTTAGATTCTGGAACAGTTTTTTAGTTTTGTGCTCCCGGACGCTGGGGCCAGGCCGCAAGCCCTCTCGGATGTTCCAGCTTCGGGATGT
>CASUON010000054.1 GCA_949457475.1 uncultured Lachnospiraceae bacterium | reverse complement strand
TGGATGGCGGTCAATCTCCGGTCCGTCCGGTATGGAATCCTTTCGCAGAATGCCTAGTACTCCATCCGAACGTCCGAACCGAAATCAGAGCTTGTACGGCGTGCTCTGGTATACGTAGTAATTTAGCCAGTTGGATATCAACAGCTGCCCGGTTGAGCGCCAGTTTACGACCGGGGCGTTTGCCGGATTGTCATCTGGGAAATAGTTGGCGGGCAGCAGCGGGTCTAGGCCTTTTTCGAGGTCGCGTTCGTATTCCAGCTTCAACGTGTCGGAATCGTATTCCGGATGGCAGGTAATGAAAAACTGCCTGCTGTTAGTGCTTTTGGCGATGGCGACGCCGGCTTCGTCGGAATATGCCATCAGCTCCAGTTCCGGTACGGCCTCCACCTGCTCCCGCAGTATTTCCGTCGCTCGGGAATGCGGGGCGTAGAAAATATCGTCGAACCCGCGAAACAGCGGGGAATTTTTCTTTACGACCCGGTGGGAATAGATACCGGACAGTTTTGGGACGTGGTCGCGCTTTTGTATGCCGTAATGGTAATAAAGGCCCGCGAACGAACCCCAGCAAGAATGAAGCGTACAGTGCACATGCGTCTTTGTCCATTCCATAATTTCTTTTAGTTCCCCCCAGTAGTCGACGTCTTCAAACGCTACAAAATCCAGTGGGGCGCCGGTAATTATCATCCCGTCGTATTTTTTATTCCGGATCTGGTCGAAAGTCATATAAAATGTGCTTAAGTGCGTTTCGTCTACATGCGTAGATACGTGGCTTGCCATATGCAAAAACTCCACTTCCACCTGTAGCGGCGTATTGGACAGCTTGCGCAAAAACTGCGTTTCCGTTACAATTTTAGTGGGCATCAGATTCAGCATTAATACATTCAGCGGGCGAATGTCCTGGTGCATGGCGCGGTACTGCGTCATGACAAATATATTTTCGTTTTCCAATATTTCACGCGCCGGAAGCGCATCCTGGATTTTAATCGGCATCAATCATCTCTCCCATTCTCTTAGACGTACGTCCATTATTCGTTTCGGTATATCGTAACATACTTTTGCATCCGGCTCAATCTTAATTTTGATTTTCCGGGTATTATTCTAAATATTTTATAAAAAAACTGTGGAAGAAATGGACGAACGGTAAAAAATGCGATATAGTATTAACGCAATCGGGGTAGAATATAGTAGTTATACAAACCGCTGTCCAAAATGTGTGGAGGAAAAGGATGACAAAATATTGTGTAAAAAAACCGTATACGATCTTTGTAGCGGTCATCGCGGTAATGGTTATCGGCGTAGTAAGCCTGCTTCGGATGAAAACAGACCTGCTGCCGGATATGAGCCTGCCGTATTTAATGGTGATCACTACAGAGCCGGGGGCCAGTCCGGAAAAAGTAGAAAGCGACGTAACCGAACCGATGGAGCGGGCGCTTGGGACTGTGACCGGTGTAGAAAATATTACGAGTGTAAGTGCGGAAAACTATAGTATGGTCACGCTGGAATTCGTGGAAAATACAAATATGGATTCGGCAATGGTAAAAGTGACGGCGCAGCTAAACCAGATGGAACTTCCGGAAATCTGCGGTACGCCGAACATACTGGAGCTTTCTATGGACATGATGGCAACGATGTATGCCACGGTAAGCTATGAAGGCAAAGATATTTATGAAGTTTCTGATTTCACCGAAGAGGTCATAAAGCCTTACTTCGAGCGCCAGGACGGCGTGGCAAGCGTTTCTTCGGTAGGCAGCGTAGAGCAGACAGTCGAAGTACGCCTCAACGGGGATAAGATCGACAAGCTTAACGACCAGATACTGGAAGAGACGAATGAAAAGCTTGCAGAGGCCAAAAAGCAGATTATGGAGGCTTCAGAACAGTTAGAAGACGGCAAACGGAAACTGGAAGAAGCCAAAAGCGAGTTGGAAAAGCAGCAGAGCGACTTGCAAAAAACGCAGTCCGAAACTTCGCGCCAGCTTGCAGAAGCAGGCCTTGCGCTAGATCAAGCGCAGGCGACAAAAGCGGCCTATGAAGCGAATTTAACCAGCTTGCAGGCGTCAAAAGCAGGGCTGGAAGCGGAACGCAAAGCATACGAAGACAATAACGTAAAAGCTACATATGATGAGATAAATAATGCCCTGATTACGGCGCATGATACCTATGCTTCGCTGGCGCAGATGGCGGGCGTAACAATCCCCGCGGACATTGACGACGCCCTGGCGAACCCGAAAGATTTTAAGAAATTCGTGGAATGGGTAAAAGAAATGGGCATGGGGGAACAGGCAGAAGGGATGACAATCGAAAATCTGCAGCAGTTATCCGACGTCGTTACAAAGCGCCTGCCCCAGATCGAAACTGGGATCGCCAACCTGGAAACAGAGATTAAAGCGGTAGAAATGGCGGTGCAGCAGATAAACAGCCAAATGCAGCAGTTAGACCAGCAGTATAAAGACGCAAGCAGCGGGAGTTTTGACGCCGCTGTAAAATTTGGCTCCGGAGACGCGCAGATGGCGAATGGCTTATCCGGCATTGAAAATTCAAAGAAAGACCTAGAAAGCGCGAAAGCGGAGTTAAAAGAGGCAAAAAAACAGTACCGGCAGTCGCGCAAAGCTGCGCTGGAAAACGCAAATATCAGCAGCATGGCGAATATGGATACACTGTCGCAGTTAATTATGGCGCAGGATTTTTCCATGCCGGCGGGATATATTGAAGACAAGTCGGATAACCAGTGGCTGATCAAAGTCGGCGAGCATTACGACAGCCTTGAGAAGCTGAAAAATATGCTGCTTTGCAAGCTGCCAGGGGCCGGCAATGTACGCATGTCGGATGTGGCGGATATTACCGTGATTGACAATGCTGGGGAAAGCTATGCAAAGGTCAATGGGGAAGTCGGTATCCTGTTATCAATTTTTAAAGGCAGCACGGCAAGTACAAGCGATGTGTCCAAAACGTGCAAGAAGGCGATTGTGAAACTGCAAGAAGAGCATGAAGGCCTGAAAGTTACGGCGATTATGGACCAGGGCGACTATATCACGATGTTTATCGGCAGTATTTTGGGGAGCATGATAAGCGGCGCGCTGCTTGCAGTACTTGTGCTGATCTTGTTTTTCAAAGATGCAAAGCCGACGCTTGTGGTAGCGTTTAGTATTCCTTTTTCGGTATTATTTGCGATTCTAATTATGTATTTTTCGGATATCTCTATTAACATTATGACGCTGGCGGGGCTGGGCCTTTCCATCGGTATGCTGGTGGATAACTCTATCGTTGTAATCGAAAATATATACCGTATCCGCAACCGGGGCGTTTCTGCGCCGCGTTCCGCGGTACAGGGGGCAAAACAGGTAGCCGGGCCGATTATCGCGTCTACGCTGACGACGGTCTGCGTTTTTTTGCCAATGATATTTACGACGGGCATGGTATCGGAACTGATGGTCCCGTTTGCAATGACCATTTCCTACGCGCTGGCGGCGTCTTTGCTTGTCGCGCTGACAATTGTGCCGACGGCTGGTTCGATTATCTTAAAGAAGACGAAAGAAAAACGGTATCCGTGGTTTGAGAAATTCCAGGAAGGGTACGGCAAGGCGCTTGCGTTTTGTTTGAGGCTTAAAATTATTCCGCTTGCAATCGCGGTTGCATTGCTGGCTATTTGCGTGCGGGAAGTTATGCGCATGGGCATTACGCTGCTGCCGGAAATGACAGGGGAGCAGATTTCGGTATCGGTTTCTGTTCCGGAAGACACGGAAAAAGAAGACGCGTACCGTATGGCCGACCAAGTGATGGAAGCGGCGCTTAATGTAGACGGCGTTGCTACGGTCGGGGCGATGGACGGCAGCAGCGCTTCCGGCATGATGGGCATTAGTGCAGGGGAAGAAAATTTCTTGAACTATACGTTTTCGATCCTGTTAGATGAAGAGATCGAAAATATATATGATATCCGCGCGATTGCAGCCGAATTAGAAGATGCGACGAAAGATATGGACTGCGAAGTAACCGTATCTTCGTCCGCGATGGGGGATATGACCGCAATGCTTGGCAGCGGCCTGACGTTGAACCTGTACGGGGACGATACGGAAAAGCTGATAAAGATCAGCAAGGATATTGAGGACATCGTAGCGCAGATAAAAGGGTTTGCCAATATTTCCAACGGCCAGGAAGACGGCGCGCAGGAAATCCATTTAAAGGTCGATAAAGATAAAGCGATGAAAAAAGGGCTTACCGTAGCGCAGATTTATTCGGCCATTTCCGCAAGGCTGACGACAGAAAAAGATTCCGTAACGATGACGGTAGGGGATACGGATATGGTTGTCCAGATCGTGGACGAGACAGACCTGTTAAATAAAGATAACCTGATGGATATGGAAGTCAAGGCGTCCACAATGGATGAAGAGGGCAAACAGGTAGAAAATACTTACAAGCTCGGGGAATTTGCTGAGCTGGAATACGGCAAGGGGCTTGCGTCGATTTCGCGTGAAAACCAGTCGCATTATATTACGGTCTCCGCGGAAACGATGGACGGCTATAATACGACGCTGCTGACTAGGGAGTTAACGAAAAAGCTAAAAGAATACAAAATGCCAAAAGGCTATTCCTACGAGCTTGCAGGGGAAAGCGACCAGGTAAACGATATGGTAAGCCAGATGGTGCAGTTAATGGCGCTCGGATTTTTGCTGATCTACCTGGTTATGGTCGCGCAGTTTCAAAGCCTGCTGTCGCCGTTTATCGTTTTGTTCACAATCCCGCTGGCGTTTACCGGCGGCCTGCTCGGGCTGTTGGCGTTTAAAGAACAGCTGTCGCTGATGAGCCTGCTTGGGTTTACGATCTTAATGGGTACGGTCGTAAATAACGGGATTGTATTTGTAGATTATGTAAACCAGCTTCGGATTGGCGGCCTGGACAGGAGGGAGGCGCTGATAGCGACCGGAAAGACAAGGATGCGCCCGATTCTGATGACGGCCTTGACGACGATCCTTTCCATGAGCATGATGATCTTTAGTACAGACGCTGGCAACGCAATGGGGCGTGGGATGGCGATTGTCGTAGTAGGCGGTTTATTATACGCTACGCTAATGACGTTGTTCATCATCCCGGTTATGTATGATATCTTCTATCGGAAACAGCCGCACCAGGTAGACCTAGGCGACGACGATATGGACGATATCTTGGATGAAGCCCAGGAATTTATGGAGGACCATGAACTGCATTTGTGATTGCCGCCTGGAAGGAAACAGATAAATAAGGAACGCACAGGTGAGAAATGGAAAGGTAAGTAATGGACGGATAAGAAACAGATAGACAAGGAATGATACGCAGAGGAATTGGTTTGCTAGCCGATTCCTTTGTGTTGTGTTATGACAGTATAAGTTACACTGGATTTTTGCAGCTATCTGGTGTATAGTAAAATAGCGAATGATGAAAATTTGGAGGCTTAGAGATGGTCAAGGTTGTAAAATTTGGTGGCAGTTCCCTGGCAAGCGCCGGCCAGTTCAAAAAGGCGGGGGAAATTATCCACGCGGATGCAAAACGGAAATATGTAATACCGAGCGCTCCTGGCAAGCGCCATGCAAAAGATACGAAAGTGACGGATATGTTATATGCCTGTTATGAACTGGCGGAGGCGGGCGGCGAGATCAAGCCGGGCCTGCGGAAAATACGCGCCCGGTATAATGAGATTATCAACGGGTTAAAGCTGCCGTTAAACCTGGATGACGAGTTTAAAGTGATTGAGGAAAATTTTGAAAAAAAAGCTGGCCGTGATTACGCGGCTTCGCGCGGGGAATACCTCAATGGAATTATTATGGCAAACTATCTCGGATATGAATTTATCGACGCGGGGGAAGTGATCCGCTTTGACAGCAGCGGTGAATTCGATGCGGATACAACAAACCGGATTTTGAAAGAACGGCTGAAAAAGACGGAACGGGCGGTCATTCCGGGGTTCTACGGGACGAAACCGGACGGGAGTGTGAAGACCTTTTCACGGGGCGGTTCGGATATTACCGGTTCGATCGTGGCAAAGGCCTGCCGGGCGGATTTATATGAAAACTGGACGGATGTATCCGGATTTTTGGTCGCCGACCCAAGGATTATAGAAAATCCGAAAGGGATCAAAGTAATTACTTACAGGGAACTTAGGGAACTGTCTTATATGGGGGCGACCGTGCTCCACGAAGACGCGATATTCCCGGTACGTACGGAAGGAATCCCGATCAATATCAAAAATACAAACGCGCCGGAAGACCCGGGTACCTTTATTGTAGAAAGCACCTGCCAGAAACCGGAATATACGATTACAGGCATTGCTGGAAAGAAAGGGTTTGTGGCGGTAAACATAGAAAAAGATATGATGAATTCTGAGATCGGCTTTGGGCGTAAAGTGCTGGCTGCATTTGAAGAAAATGAGATTTCTTTTGAGCATGTGCCTTCCGGTATTGATACGTTTACGGTTTTTGTGCACCAAGAGGAGTTCGAAGGCAAAGAGCAAAGCGTATTGTCTGCCATCCACCGGCTGGCGGAGCCAGACAGCATTGAACTGGAAGCAGACTTAGCCTTGATCGCCGTGGTAGGCCGGGGCATGAGGAGCACCCGGGGGACTGCGGGGCGGATTTTTTCCGCGCTGGCGCATTCGAACGTCAATGTAAGGATGATCGACCAGGGCTCGTCCGAGTTAAATGTCATTATCGGGGTAGGCAACGATGATTTTGATATTGCGATCAAGGCAATTTATGACATTTTTGTAGAGACGCAGCTTTAAAAAAGCGGTATTTTGCAATGGCGCGGCGTACGCTGCGGGAAAGGGGCAATGTGTATGTGGAGCAGGGTAGAGCTGAAAGAAGATTCCAAAACTTTACTAAGGCTGAACTACTGGCCGTTTGTGCTGGTGGCGTTTATCCATATGGCGGTTAGCGGGGGCGGCGTGCTCCGGGAAACGTTTAATTTTACGCAGGATGATTATGACTTTTATGATATAGAAGAATACCTAGACCATATTGGCGCGTTTGGGCACAGGTTGTTTCACAGCTGGGGGCCGTTTGCGTTCCGGCTGCTCAGTACAATGATGGCTGCCATGTTATGTATCGCGTTTGTATTTTTGATACTTAATATTTTTGTCTTCCACCCGCTTGAAGTAGGCTGCAAGCGCTATATGGTAATGGCCAGGGAGGTAAAACCGCAGTTTGGGGAAATGGTCTTTGCGTTCAGCAGCCGCTGCTACTTGAATATTGTAAAGACGACGTTTCTGATGGGGCTGTTTACGTATTTATGGTCGCTGCTGTTTGTGATACCAGGGATCGTAAAGGCGTATGAGTACCGCATGATTCCTTACCTGCTGGCGGAATATCCAGATATGGCGCCTTCGGAGGCGTTTCGGATCAGTAAGGAAATGATGATGGGGAACAAATGGGAAGCGTTTGTTTTGGACATTTCTTTTATCGGCTGGAATCTGCTGACGGTCATTACGGTCGGCATTACAGGCATTTTTTATGCATGGCCATATCAAATGCTGACAGATGCGGCGCTGTATCTGACGCTGAAAAAGACGAACCCGGCCTTCGGATATGAAAAGCCGGATATTAATTTTTATCTGTAATGATCTGCGCATTCTATGAAATTTGTGTGTACAAACGAACAAAAAAGTACTAAAATGTAACAAAGAGCTAACAATGGCACTATTTTGATAAAATAGGGGGAATCACAATGGTAAATTCAGATGCAACGCTTCGTATTTACTTACAGTATTATGAGAGAGAGATTAATTTGACACGAATGATGGAAAAAGCCTATATTGACGGGACAGCCAGGCTTGGGGGGCCGGTTACCGAGCTTGCTGTGTACGTCAAGCCGGAGGATGGGAAGGCTTATTATGTTGCGAATGGGAAGTATGAATACTACGTGAATTTATGGGATTCGGATAAAGACCTTTATAACGGCAACAAATTAAGCGGTGAGATCAGCTGGTACACGGATGTGAAAAGCAGGCTGGTCTTTGAGTATCGGGGAAGGCAGTGCGACGGGGACAGCATTATTGACCGCGCAGTGGAGAAATTCGTCAGCATCTATACGGCGGATAAGCTGCAGGAAGTAGAAATCTATGTCCGCCAAGAGAGCGAGACTGCCTACTATGTAATTAACGGGCGGCATACAGGGTCAATTGCGATGTTCGCATAGGCTGGCGTTGGAAATACGAAGTATGCATCCGCGTCGATTGCGATGAACACGTAGGCTGCGCTGGCAATAGGGAGTACGTATCCGCGCCGATTGCGATGAACGCGTAGGCTGGCAATAATAAGAGAATGGAGAATTAGAAAATGGCTTGGTATGATAAGGCAGTATTTTATCACATTTACCCGCTTGGCTTGTGTGGGTGTGAACACGAAAACATCGGGGAGGAACCGTCGCACTTTGACAAATTGACGCAGTGGGCGGAGCATGCGAAAAAGATCGGCTGCGATGCGATCTATATTGGCCCCCTGTTTGAGTCTGGCTCGCATGGCTACGATACGATGGATTATCGGAAAGTAGACCGCAGGCTGGGGACGAACGCGGATTTTAAACAATGGGTGGCGTACTGCCATGATATGGGGATGCGCGTAATCGTAGATGGGGTGTTTAACCATGTAGGGCGCGCCTTTTTTGCATTTGCGGATTTAAAGGAAAAAAGGGAGGCCTCTCCGTACCGGGACTGGTTTATGAATGTCAATTTTTATGGCAATAATGAATACAATGACGGATTCTGCTATGAAAACTGGGGCGGGTATAATTTACTAGTGAAATTAAACCAGCGTAACCCGCAGGTAAAAGACTATCATTTTGAAACCATCCGTTTTTGGGTCAATGAGTTCGATATTGACGGAATCCGCTTGGATGCGGCGGATGTGTTGGATTTTGATTTTATGAAAGATTTAAGGAATGTGGCAAATAGCATCAAGCCGGATTTCTGGCTGATGGGGGAAGTCATCCATGGCGACTACAGCCGTTGGGCGAACCCGCAGATGCTGCATTCCGTAACGAATTACGAGCTGCACAAGGGGATTTTCTCCGGCCATAACGACCATAATTATTTTGAAATCGCGCACACGATCCGCAGGCTGGAGGGCCTTTGCCGCGATACTAGGCTGTATACGTTTGTAGACAATCACGATGTGGCGCGAATTTATGCCAAATTAAATAACAAAGAGCATTTGTATCCGGTTACGATGCTGTTGTATACAGTGTATGGAATCCCGTCGGTATATTACGGTTCCGAGTTTTCTATTGATGGGCAGAAGAACCGGGGGTCTGACTGGAACCTACGGCCGTCCCTGGAGCTGTCGGACTACGCGGATGCTTATACGCAGGATGAAATTACAAAGCTGCACTGCCTGCTTGGGCGCGCCAAGCAGCAGTTTTCGGAACTCGCCGACGGCAACTATAAAGAACTGATGCTGACAAACCGCCAATATGCTTTCGCAAGGGTATTGGGGCAGTCCGCCATGGTTACAGCCGTCAACAACGACGACAACGACTGCCAAGTGGAAATTCCGCTGCCAATACAGGGGCAGGCGGCAGTTAATATACTGGACGCTGCCATCAACTGGCAAAAAGAGCCGAAGGAAAGCCTGGACCTTTCGGGGTGCCAGAAGCTGGAAATTCAAAACAACCGGTTACGATTAAACCTACCTGCCAATAAAGGTGTGCTCGCATGGGTAACGTCCGATCCGGCACAGTTGCAGGCAATGATAGAAAAATGCGCCGGGCCGGCTCAAAAAGAGGCTGCATCCGCAGCAGGCGCGACACAGGCAAAAGGAGAAGCAGCGTCCGCAGCAGGCGTAGCGCAGGCTGAGGCCAAATCCGCAATAGATGCGGCGCAGGCTGGCGCGCAAGGCGGTACAGGCGCGGATGAAAACGGTTATTCCGTCCTGATCCGGTATAATCCGCAGGAAAAATTGTTCGTAGCCACAGTTCCAGAACTGGTCGGCTGCATGGCGCAAGGGACATGTAAAGAAGAAGCGCTGCAAAATGTTGAAATGCAGAAGCAAAAATGGATAGAAAACGCGCGAAAAGAAGGACGGGGTATTCCGAAACCTAATTATATCTAAGCATAAAATAAAACTCCTACCTAGAGGTGCTTTCCTATAAGGAAGTACCCCGGGCGGGAGTTTTTATGTACGTAGCGTGCCCGTCTGAGAGGGAAAGGTTAGAATGCGAGCGTCAAAAGCCCGTCCCCAAGGGAACATTTTATGTATGCAGCGTGCCCGTATGCAAAGAAAAATTAGAATGCGAGCGTCAAAAGCCCGTCCGAGAAGGCCGACATTTTTTGCGCGGCATAAACGGTTACAGCGGAAAACTTTTATTGCGTACGACCGTTTCATAAGCGGAGCAGATTTTGTCGGCGACGCATACAATCCAAGCGGCGCGGCATCTTGGGATTTTTCGCAGTGTCAGCGGCCACATATGGCTTTCGATAATATTTTGTTCGACGTCGGTCAGCGGATACAGCCGCATAGCATTTTCCAGCGCGATCGCCGGATGGTGCAGGCCGTGCAGGCGCCCGGGATAGCCGCCTTCGTGCCAGTCATATAAATAAAAATCATGCAGGAACGCGCCCCGTACCAGCTCCGCGTCGCGCGCGCCAAGATGGAAATGCCGGTTTAAATAGTAGCTTAGCCGCACAACGCTAAGCACATGGTCGTAAGTGCTGATCCTGCCGTGCTGGATATAGCGCTTCATGCGCCCCGCTTCTTCTGTGGAAGGAAGGCGTTGTAGAAGCCGTTTGATATCCAATTGCTCCTGTCTGGTTAATTTTATCATACGATAGCCTGCCTTTCTGCTGTAGCGCTTATTTTCTCTTGTGCAGAGAGAGGGCGTGTTTTAACCTGACACCCAATTCCTTGTATTTATGGCGGTAGGAAACGCTGGAGCGTAGCGCGCGCATTTGCGCCCAGCTCATTGTGGACAGCGTCTTTTTGGATTCTTCCTTCATTCGGCGTTCGCGGAATTCTTCCATAGAAATCATTTCTTTGATTGGGCTTAGGCCGTCCGACAGATTTTGTTTGGCGGTGTCTATGAACGCCTCGTATTTCTCCGCTATCTGTGTGTCGATTGCTTTCATGGCGGCGTCCAGCTTGACATTTAAGGCGATTAACGAATCGGCGGTCAGTGCGCAGTCGGCGGCGAAAACCGCCATAAAAAGCAGCGCGAGCAGCTCCTGCCAGTATAACGGGATCGGGGACGTGATGCGTACCATATATGGATGGATGCCGTATAAAACGAGCAGCCCGGCGGCGCCAAAGCCAATCGAGCATGGCAGGCAGATGCGGCCTTTGATATTAAGCGGCACGTCGCTGTAATCCCACCATACAGCGTGGAACAGGCGTTCTGTCACATAAGAAGTCGTATATTCTAAAACCGCGGAGCCAATCATGCATGTAAAAAATACCGCGCGGCTCCCAGGCAGCTGGCCGCAGATCAAAACATCCAATACGGCGCCAAATCCATAGATGGGGCAGTATGGGCCGATTAGCATGCCGCGGTTGTCCCATTTCAGAGTTTTTATGCTACAATAAGCCGTCTCATAAATCCAGCCCAAAATGCTATATAAAATAAACCATAAAAAGACAGTTGTAAGATACATAGGCACCTCCGTTTTTTCGTAAAAGATTATAATCCAAAACGGAGCTAATGGCAATGGGGGCTTTATTTTTTACTTTTTTTATGTCATTTTTTCATTCACATCTTTTATTTTTATTCAGAATGAGGTAAGATAGCATGTAATAGTGCTGCGGCGCCCGGACTGGGGTGTGGCGGCCGGAAATCTGAACAGTTTTAATTTGGAGGAATGGTTATGAAAATAGCGTTTATCGGATGTGGAAATATGGGTTCAGCAATATTGCGGGGGATTCTGGACGCAGGGATGCTTAAAAACGAGGAGCTTCTCATTGCGGAAAAGAGCGAGGCGGCGAAAGAAAAGGCGGGCAAAGAGCTGCATGTGCGGGTAGCTGGTTCCAACCAGGAAGCGGTGGAATTTGCCGACGTTGTGTTTTTGGCGGTAAAACCGCAGTATTACGAAGAGGTGATTACCGAAATCAAGGGCGTCTCAGGCGAAGAGCAGATTTTTGTATCCATTGCCCCGGGTAAATCGCTGGAATGGATGGAGGGCATGTTCGGCAAGCCGGTAAAGCTGGTACGTACCATGCCGAATACGCCCGCGATGGTAAAAGAAGGAATGACCGCGTATTGTGTAAACGAACAGGTATCTAAGGAAGAAAAGCAAATGGTCGCAGAGCTTTTGCGCTGCTTTGGCGAAGCGGAAGAAATTGAGGAACGGCTGATGGACGTTGTGACCGCCGTGAGCGGAAGTTCGCCGGCGTATGTCTTTTTGTTTATTGAAGCAATGGCGGACGCAGCGGTAGCGGACGGCATGCCAAGGGCGCAGGCATATAAGTTCGCCGCGCAGGCAGTGCTTGGCAGCGCAAAGATGGTATTGCAGACCGGGCTGCACCCAGGCGTGTTAAAAGATATGGTATGTTCGCCGGGCGGCACGACGATCGAGGCTGTGCGCGTATTGGAAGAGCGCGGGCTGCGTAGCGGCGTGTTTGAGGCGATGAAAGCATGTGTGAAAAAGTCCAGGGGGTTATAAAAACCAGGGGTATATAGGCGCTAGCTGGATGGGCGTCCAGAACATGCTGCTTTTCAAATCGTAGAAAATTGGATATAATGTTGTTGTTTACCGAGGGATTTATTTGATTGCATCATTTAAGGAGGATAGAATTGTGTTTAGTTATAAACAGTACCAGAGAAATTATTTTATGCCGCCGGAGGAATGTTTGGAGTGGGCGAAAAAGGAATATGTAGACCAGGCGCCGATCTGGTGCAGCGTGGACTTGCGCGACGGCAACCAGGCGTTGATCGAACCGATGAACCTGGAAGAAAAACTGGAATTTTTTCAGTTGTTAGTAAAACTTGGATTTAAAGAGATCGAGGTTGGTTTCCCGGCTGCTTCTGAGACGGAATACCAGCTGGTGCGCACGTTGATTGACAAGCAGATGATTCCGCAGGACGTAACGATCCAAGTGCTGACACAGGCCAGGGAGCATATCATCCGCAAGACGTTTGAAGCGGTAAAGGGCGCGCCAAATGTGATTGTGCATGTGTATAATTCCACTTCTTTGGCGCAGCGGGAGCAGGTGTTCCACAAAAACCAGGAAGAGATCAAGCAGATTGCGATCGACGGCGCGAAATTGCTACAGGAGCTGGCGGCGGAAGCCGAAGGGAATATTTCCTTTGAATACAGCCCGGAGAGCTTTACTGGGACAGAAGTAGACTATGCCGTAGACGTATGCAACGCAGTGATCGACATCTGGAAACCGACGCCGGAGAAAAAAGTGTATATTAACATTCCGGCAACCGTAGAAATGTCCATGCCGCATGTATTTGCGAGCCAGATCGAATACGTTAGCAAACATCTGCATGCGCGCGAATCCGTTATTTTGTCCCTACATCCGCACAACGACCGGGGATGCGGCGTCAGCGACGCGGAAATGGGCCTCTTGGCGGGGGCCGACCGGATTGAAGGCACGCTGTTTGGAAACGGGGAACGTACCGGAAATGTAGATATTATCGTGCTGGCTATGAATATGTATGCGCAGGGCGTAGACCCGAAGCTGGATTTGTCGGATATGCCGTATATCGCGGGCGTTTACGAACGGTTGACGCAAATGGATATCCATATGCGCCACCCATACTGCGGCAAGCTGGTGTTCGCCGCTTTTTCCGGCTCCCATCAAGATGCGATTGCAAAAGGTATGAAATACCGCGAGGAAAATGGCGCCGACCGCTGGACTGTCCCTTATCTGCCGATCAACCCGGAAGATGTCGGGCGTACATATGACAGTGACGTCATCCGTATCAACAGCCAGTCCGGCAAGGGCGGCGTAGCGTACGTATTAGAACAGAATTACGGCCTGAAAATCCCTTACAAGATGCGCGAGGATTTGGGGTATACCGTAAAAGACGTTTCCGATAAGGAGCATTCGGAATTAACGCCGCAAGAAATCTACGACATATTTATCGGACGCTACAAGGATTATACGCCGGTATTTGGAATCAAAGGCTGCCATTTTCGGCAGGAAGACGGCATAACCGCTACGGTCAACATTATCGTAGACGGCAAAAAAAATATTGTGGAAGCGACTGGCAACGGGCGTTTGAACGCAGTAAGCAATACATTTGCAGAATTTTTCAACAAACCGTGCGAGATTATCTGTTATGAAGAGCACGCGCTGCAAGACGGTTCGGATTCCAGCGCGATCGCGTACGTCGGCATCCGGGGCGAAGACCAGAAAAACTATTTTGGAATCGGGATAGACCCGGATATTATCCGGGCTTCCATCGACGCGCTGATAGCCGCGATGAACAGAAGCATTGAGTAACCGGGAAAAATATGATTTGATGAAGCGGAGTATAAAACGACGGGGGATATGTCTCTCGCAGCCGCGATGAACAGGAGTTTTGGGTAAAGGGTATATGGAACAGGAGAAGGAAAAAAAGGATAAAAAACCGGCTGTAAAAGCAGCCGGTTTTGAGATGAAGTTAAGGAAAGCGGCCGGATTTCTCAGCGTCCTTGTAGGGACGCTGCTGGCGCTTTATATTGGGGTATGGAAAATGATTATTAAGCCGTTGGCGAAGCTGTACGTCGTATACCGTGCGGGGCAGCTTACCATCCTGTTTCTTATTGTTACTGTGATAAAATGCTGGCTGTCGTTGACGGTAGTCGGGCTGATCTGGTCTATCGGGTATATGATAAAATGCATGTTGGATTAGGACAAGCCCGAAGCGGGCGCCTATCCGGCCTATCGGGTATATGGTCAAATGCATGCTAGATTAGGACAAGCCCGAAGTGGGCGCCTGTACAGGGATAAAGGAGATTTGTTAAGCAACTGGAAATATAGATAAATATGTCTAAATGTGATATAATGTATTCATAAAACAAAAGGAGATTTTATGAACACAAAAAA
>CASUON010000053.1 GCA_949457475.1 uncultured Lachnospiraceae bacterium | reverse complement strand
TCTCCGCGAAATGGGGAGTACAGATTGCGGGAATGATTTTTCAAACACGCTCTAGCCCAATAGTCCGTACGTCCTCATCGCCTCCGCAAGCTTCTTCGCGTTTGCCTCTTCCATCTCGCACAACGGCGCGCGCAATGAACCGACTTCCTTGCCCATTAGGTTCAGCGCTTTCTTAACCGGGATCGGATTTACTTCGGAAAACAGCGCGTCTATCAGCGGAAGCCCCTTCCTTTGGATTTGGCGCGCAGCCTCGATATCCCCGTCAAAAAATCTTTGGCAAAGGTTATGCACATCGGCAGGCGCGATATTGGACCATACGGAGATTACGCCGCAGGCGCCAATTGCCAGCATCGGCAGGATCAGCCCGTCCTCCCCGGAATACATTTCCAGCTTGCCATCGGTTAAGTCCAGCGTTTTATAAGCCTGCGCCATATTTCCGGTCGCTTCTTTTAAACCGACAATATTTTCCACATTGTTGTACAAATGGGCGACTGTCTGCGGCAGCAGGTTGCAGCCCGTCCTGCCCGGTATATTATACATTATAATCGGCGCTTTTACCGACTGCGCGATCTGCGTATAATGGGCAATCAGCCCCTGCTGGGTCGCCTTATTATAATAAGGGGTCACGACAAGCAGCGCGTCCGCGCCCGCTTCTTCTGCTTCTTTGGATAAGCAGATTGCAGTCCTTGTACAGTTCGACCCGGTACCTGCGACTACTGGCACCCGGTGCTTCGTAAATTTTACACACGCACGGATAACGTCGATATGCTCTTCCTCCGTCATTGTCGAAGACTCCCCGGTCGTCCCCACGATAACAATGGCGTCCGTGCCGCCTGCGATCTGTTCGTCGATCAGCTCTTCGAGTTTATCATAATTTACATCCAGATTTTCCTTCATTGGTGTAACAATGGCAACACCTGCACCTTTAAAAACAGCCATGCTTCATCCTCCCATTCATTTGCCGTCCCAGGGCGTGCCGAAAAATGTTTTTTCGGGCACGCCCTGCATAAGTTCAGAAAAGCCGGCTCTTTGAGCCGGCTTCTAAATTTTACTTTAAAATTTATCCGATAGCTCCCCATCTTCCTCTATCGTATATCGTGTATGCAGTTATTGCAAAACTGATACAACCTATACAAAGATGACAGTCATAGAATTCTTCATCCTATGCCCAAGAATCCTGCCGCAGAAGCCCGAACCCTTTCGGCGTTCTCCCCTTTCCTATATCTTCCCCTGTGTCTGTCACATCCGATATGCTACTGATGAATCACGCAACCTCTATCTTCCTTATGCAATTGTACTTTAATTACTATGAACTTCATATTGCAATTATGCTCTATTTCTTTAAACTTCATAGATGCAATTACGCTCTGTTTTTTCGAACTTCATATTGCAATTACGCTCTGTTTCTTCGAACTTCATATTGCATTTATGCTCTGTTTCTTCGAACTTCATATTGCATTTATACTTTATTTCTTTGAACTTCATATTGCAATTATGCTCTATTTCTTTAAACTTCACATTGAAATCAATAGCAAGTATGAAAACCAATGCCAATGCCATTATCATTATCATTATCATATGAAAGCCAACGTCGCTATATAATACGAATATGAAAGCCAGTGTCATTATCAAGAACAAATTTACTATAACACGGTTGCCATAGGATGTCAACTCATTTTGCACACGATGTTTGCGCAACACCTCCTATTTTTCTTTCTGTATCTGATAGATTTCATCCGCATAGCCGCGCAGATAATCCGGCAGCTTCCTCCCTGTTATAATAATTTGCGTTTCTTCCGTCTTCGCACGGAATAAGGCTTCTACATCTTCTCTTGCCACTACCCCGTTGTCGATGACGCCAAGCAGTTCATCCAAAATCAACAGGTTGCACTCTTCCGTTACAAGCACTTTCCTTGCAAAATTAACCCCGTTTTTTAGATTCTTATTTTCTTCTAGCTTTTCCTGCTGGGACAGCTCCTCATAACGCCCCTGCGATTTTTCAAAATGAAACACTTTGATTTCGGGTTCCAGCTGCTGCATAAACGCAGTTTCTGCCTCCATCCTGCCTTTTAAAAAGTGGATCACAAACACATTCATGCCTGCACTTGCCGCCTGCAAAGCATACCCTAATGCGGCGGTTGATTTACCGCGTCCATCCCCATAATAAATCTGAACCCTGCCTGCATCCATAATATCCTCCTTTGAAGCGCTTTTTGTGTTCCTATCTGCTTCAGATTCTTTAAAGATACCACATATGCGTCCAAAATGCAATTTTTTTGTAATATTTTAGTAACTTTTTTTATTTTTAACGTAATGTATTATCATTTTTACTTAACTATTTATACATCTATACTTCATCATTTATACTTAATAATTTTTATCTTCCAAATATTCTATCTTACTGACCGATACTTCATAAGCAACCCGTTTTTCACTTTCCAGTTCATTTAACTTCTTTACATATTCACGGCTTTGTATCCTCCCCCATACCTGCACATGGGAGCCAACGGTAAACCCAGAGGCAAACCTTGCGTTCCTGCCCCAGCAGATGCATGGAATATAATCAGATTTCCCATAGGAGCGGTTGACCGCGATCAAAAGGTCAGCGATTTCACGCCCAAGAGGTGTTTTTCGGTAAATCGGATCTTTGCAGATATAGCCGTCTAAGAATATCTGGTTGCTTTTTACATCCTCTTCCTCCTGCTCCATAAATTCAAGCTCCCTTGCAAATACGGACAAGACCAGGCGGTTTTTCTTTTCCTCATGACGGTTATAGGACCGAAACTGTCCAGTCACATAGATATACTGCCCTATGTAGTTTTGGGTTGTGTCAACCAGCCGCTCCGATACCATGACCGGAATATAGTCTACAAAATTGCTCAGCCTGTTCACCGACACATCCACCATATAAAACCCCTCTCCGTATACCTCGTGGCTGAACTGGAAATCAGATATAATTTTCCCTGCTATCGTTACCTGATTGTTTTCAAATATTTTATCTGCCATGAATTTATTTCTCCCTTCCTCTTTTCAAACGTGGCAGCACTACTGCCAGGTGGTCTATCTTCAGCCCTTTCCTGCCGGCTGATTTTAGCTACTACCAATGTATTCTTCTGCCTCCGCATTTAGAACCAGGCGGCCGTATCGGCAGTGTCATCATTTTTGACAAACAGAATTTAACATGACCCCGTTGAAAATCTCATCATTTCATGTCGACAAGCCTTGTTTAAAAAGCTTCAAAAAACGCAGCGGACGCATAACCGGCTGGACGGCCACGGCCGCTTTTTGAACCCCGAAATAGCTTATATGGATACGCTGCCAGGATACGCCGGCATCCCGGGCGCAGCAGCTTTTGGGATGCCTAAAAAGCACGCGCAGACGCATTCCACACCTGCTTTTTCACGCAAATATTTCTTGCACTCGCCGCAAAATGTGATAGAATAGGTATGGCCGCCCAAGCGGCTTTGAGAAAGATCATAGGATACCTGTACAGAAAGAAGGATATAGATATGAAGATCACAAGAGATGACGTCCGCAATATCGCAATCATCGCCCATGTAGACCATGGCAAGACGACGCTGGTAGATGAACTGCTAAAACAAAGCGGCGTATTCCGCGCCAACCAGGAAGTCCAAGAACGCGTAATGGATTCCAACGATATCGAACGGGAGCGCGGCATTACGATACTTTCCAAAAATACCGCGGTCTTTTATAACGACGTAAAGATCAACATTATCGACACGCCCGGCCACGCGGATTTTGGCGGCGAAGTTGAACGCGTCCTGAAAATGGTCAACGGCGTCGTGCTCGTTGTAGATGCGTTTGAAGGCGCAATGCCGCAGACGAAATTTGTACTGATGAAAGCGCTCGAATTAGACCTGCCGGTTATTGTATGCATTAATAAGATCGACCGCCCGGAAGCGCGCCCGGAAGAAGTCATCGACGAAGTGCTCGAACTGTTTATGGACCTGGACGCTTCGGACGAACAGCTGGACTGCCCTTTCATCTACGCTTCCGCAAAGGACGGCTATGCAAAAAAAGACCTTTCTGACGCCTCCGTCGATATGACGCCGCTGTTTGAGACAATTATCGACTATATTCCGGCCCCGGAAGGCGACCCGCAGGAAAATACGCAGGTGTTAATCAGTACGATCGACTATAACGAATATGTCGGCCGTATCGGCATTGGAAAGGTTGACAACGGCTGCTTGATGATTAACCAGGACGCGATTGTTGTCAACCACCATGAACCGGACAAATACAAAAAGGTCAAGATCAGCAAACTGTACGAATTTGACGGGCTGCGCAAAATCGACGTGCGCGAGGCAAAGATCGGTTCGATCGTCGCCATTTCCGGCATTGCGGATATCCGCATCGGGGATACGATCTGCGCGCCGGAACACCCGGCGGCCATCCCATTCCAGAAAATCTCCGAACCGACGATCTCTATGAATTTTATCGTCAACGACAGCCCTTTTGCCGGGCAGGAAGGAAAATACATTACCTCCCGCCATCTGCGCGATAGGCTGTTTCGCGAATTAAATACCGACGTCAGCCTGCGCGTAGAAGAAACCGACGACACCGACTGCTTTAAAGTGTCCGGCCGCGGCGAGCTGCACTTATCCGTATTAATCGAGCATATGCGCCGCGAAGGCTATGAATTTGCCGTCAGCAAAGCCGAGGTACTGTATAAAACGGATGAAAATGGAAAGCGGCTCGAACCGATGGAAACCGCCTATGTCGACGTACCGGACGAATTTACCGGGGCGGTCATCGACAAGCTCAGCCAGCGCAAAGGCGAAATGCAAAATATGCACTCCATTGCCGGCGGCTATACAAGGCTGGAATTTTCAATCCCCTCCCGCGGCTTAATCGGCTACCGCGGCGATTTTTTGACCGATACCAAAGGCAACGGCATTATCAATACGATCTTTCAAGGATACGACGCATATCGCGGCGATATCCAATACCGCAAGCAAGGCTCGCTGATCGCTTTTGAAACCGGGACTTCGGTCGCCTACGGGCTGTTCAGCGCCCAGGAGCGCGGGCAGCTGTTTATCGGCGCCGGGGAAAAAGTATACGCCGGGATGGTCGTTGGGCAGTGCGCGAAAACAGAAGACATTGAATTGAATGTCTGTAAGAAAAAACACCTGACAAATACGCGCTCTTCCAGCGCGGACGAAGCGCTGACGCTGACGCCGCCGCGCATCCTAAGCCTGGAACAGGCGCTGGATTTTATCGATACCGACGAACTGCTGGAAGTTACGCCAAAAAGCCTGCGTATCCGCAAGCGCATACTCGACCCGACGCTGCGTAAGCGGGCGGCGTTGAAAAAATAAATACACAGAAACTATGATCCATAGCTTAAAGTCTGAGGATGGAAAAATATGAGCGATTATACCTATATCACTTTAAGAGATAAGCCGCAGTTAAAAAATAGAGCAGCCGAATGGTTCCATTCTAAATGGGGCATACCGCAAGAAGCATATCTTGCATGCATAGAATCCTACCTTACTAAGAAAACTGAGTATGGATGGTATCTATGCTTAGATGGCGAGAAAATAATAGGTGGATTGGGCGTAATTGAAAATGATTTCCATAATAGAAAAGACCTTGCCCCTAATGTCTGCGCGGTATACACCGAAGAGGAATACCGATGCAACGGAATCGCAGGACACCTGCTGGATATAGCCGTTAAGGACTTAAAAACGAAAGGGGTAACGCCTGTTTATTTAGTTACTGACCATACAAGTTTTTATGAAAGATATGGATGGGAATTTCTGCGCATGGTTCAAGGAGATGATGAACCAGATATGAGCAGAATGTATATTCATAGATAATTATTAGAATATAAGCCCTAAAAACGGGATCAAAACTACAAAATAGGGTAGAGGGAGAATAAATTTCTCGCCCCTCCCATTGAACCGTACGTACGGGTCTCGTATACGGCTCTACAACTTATATTCCAACTTTAACTAAGTAATAGGATAAGGGATTGAGCAATCCAGCTTCATCTTTTATCCTATTTTCAAGCAAATCTTTACTGATTATGTAATTCACTACATTCATTCCACATCTTCTGTACCACCCCAGTCTTGAATTAGCAACCTTATATATTTCCTCATGACTTAATCCGTTTCGATGTTTCCTATTCAGATAACTTAGATTTCGATAAATGCTTTTTGGTCTCTTCCACTGTTTCATGACGATTACTCGGATTTTGTGTCTCAACCACTCTCCCAGTTCTTCCATATACTGCTTCATCATCCCGATTCTGAAATAATTTATCCAACCCCGTACTATCTCATTCACTCTTTTGATTGTGACTGCCAGTGGTCTTGCTATCGCTTTTCCTCTTTTCAGATATTCCCTCAGCTTCTTTTTCAGTTTCTTCTTTTTTTCGTTGGTTGGCCTGACTTCCCATTCCGAACCATTCTTAACAAATGTGAACCCGAGATATTTACTCCTTGTCGGTCTGACTACTTTCGTTTTGGCTGCATTTACTTTCAGAAACAGTTTCCTTTCCAGCCAGCTACTTACGGTTTTCATTACCCGGTTTGCTGCCATTTCACTTTTCGTGAATATCTGCGCATCATCGGCATACCTTGTGAAAAGAAGTCCTCTTTGCTCCAGCTCCTTGTCCAGCTTATCAAGACAAACATTGGAACAGCCAACTGAAAGTGGCCCCCTTTGCGGCACGCCCGTGGTAGTTGCTTTCTCCAGGCCGTTCTCCATTACTCCGGCCTTCAGGTATTTCCGAATCAGATTTAATGTGGTACTATCATTTACTTGTTCTCTTAGTATCTGAATTAATTTATCGTGATTTGCCTTATCGAAAAACTGTTCTATATCGATATCTACCACCCATTCATATCCATCATTCAGATAAACGAGTGCCTGTCGGATTGCGTCATGACAGCTTCTGCCTGGTCTGAAGCCATAGCTGTAATTACTGTATATCTCTTCGTAAATATCCGATATTGGCTGTGCTATTGCCTGTTGAATAGTTCTGTCAAGTGCTGTTGGCATTCCCAATGGACGCTGCTTTCCGTTGTCTTTCGGGATATATACTCTTCGTACCGTTTTTGGAATATATGTTCTGTTTCTAAGAGATGTCACGACCTTGCCTTTGTTCTCTCTTATATAATCTCCTAATTCTTCTACCGTTGCTCCATCCACTCCACTTGCTCCTTTGTTGGATACCACCTTTTTATAGGCTCTGTTCAGGTTTTCTTTTGATAAAATCACTTCAATTAATTCCATTGTTGTTACTCCTCTGGCTTATCTTAAAATTCGTACATAACACCCCTCTGGATATAGACAGTATTCCTTGGTTACGTTCCTACTTTTCCTGTCCATCCAATTTCTGGCTCATGTACTATTTTAAACTAGCGATTTGTACTATAAATCGTTTCAGTCCTTCGGCTTTCACCTACTATGACTTCATCTGACTCCCTCTCTAAACCTTTTTTGACCATACCTTTTTTGTATGTGAGTAGGGTCTCCCGGGGTAAGACACTAATCTTTCGTTCCACAACCTCTTGATTTACAACTTCGGTTTACGTTTACCATTTGAGCTTTGGTTTGTAATGCAACCTTACCCACCTAATCGCCTGATCAAGTTTCTGTACGTAGGCTCGAGAACTTTGCTACACCACTTCCTCCATCTATACCATTACTGGTACCGACTTGTGGTTCACTACACTTGGCGGTAAAAACCCGTGGCTGGACTTACACCAGCAAGATTAGCGCCATGCTCGGCACACATTTAAAAAAGCAGCAGTTTAAAACCAACTGCTGCTTTCTATTTTCTATAGTAATGAAATGTTTTGTTATTCTATTGCTCATTCAATCCGGCACTTTATCACATTTTTTATACGGCATTGCAGGAAATAACTAATTCTTGGTTTATTCAGCAAATCTAATTTCTTTGTGGTACAAGGACCGTTCATCAAGCAGCTGCTTGAATGTCTTTTCTTTCGCCTTTTCTTCATAATCGTCTGACCACCAGTATCCTTTCAGTTCGTCCATATATTCTATATAGTCACAAATATACACATCTATCTTTGATGTGTCATGGCCGCCAACAGACACTGTGTTCACGTAGCCTTCTCCTTGCATCAGATTTCCATCCGCATCAAGGACAACTACAAAATAATCTACATTTTGTTGTGTCTCCACAGTAATCTCTACCGGAGTTTTCGTAACTGCAATGATGCCAAGGCCGTTCTCATCCAGGTCATTGATATCCTTTCGGACCACATCCTTATTTTTTGCCGCTATGTTAAACTTAAAATCCCAAGGACCGTCTAGCCACCAGTTCTCATATTGATTTGGAAACTGAGATTTTTCCGGATACATCTCATAGTAAGCATTCCACATATTCGAAAAGAGCTGAGCTTCTATTTCTTTCTCCTCTTCTGTAAACTTCTCATATTCTTCGTCAGCCGCCGAAAGGCCGTTTTCTTTCATGGCGGCTTCATACTGGGCTTTCAATGCCTTTGGCATTTCCGGGCTGGTATCTTCCAGCTTTGTTCCTACGATCTGGGAAATGGATAGTTTTACTTGAAATTTTTTCGGCACTTCTATGTCCTTGCCTGCAAAATACTGTCCCATATCAAACCGGATTACCCCGGCAAAAGTATTCTCATCCTCCATCACGCCATCCAGGTAGGAATTTCCTCCAGCTGACCAGTCAATAGCACCCTCTTCATCAAAGTCAAAGTCTACCAGGCCTGCCACATCGATCACCGGCTTGCCCTCCTGATCAAGGCTTGTTGCCGGAAACTTTTCATCTGAATGGATCACTAGGCTTAGGTAAAGTGCAGCCTCATTGCAGTAGGCTTCTGAGATGGTTATTACGTCTTCTTTAACATCCTCCTTAACATCTTCCTTAACATCTTCCTTAACATCCTCCTTAACGCCCCTATCTTCCACCACTGTTTCCGATTTATTCACCGGCTCTGCCAGCTCCGTATAATCTCCCGCAAAACCCAAGGATTCACCCACTCTTTCAAATACATGCCCTACAATAGGAATCTTTGCCGCTGCTGCTGGATTTACAATACAGATACATGAAAAAACTGCTGCTGCCACCCCTGCTCCTGCAAAAAATCGAAAGAATGATTTTCTGTTTTTCTGCTGGCGTGCCGGAATGCTTGTATAGTTTTGTTCCCTTTTGGTTTCTTCCTCTTCTGCCATGGCGCGAACTTTTGCAAAAGCTTCGTTTTTGGCATTCGCTACCTTTTCTGGAAGTGGAAATGTACAATCCACTACTTTCTTAATATTGTCATCCAATGGTATATTTTCAGAATCAGAAAATTTAATTTGTTTTTTCATTTGAAACCCTCCCTATCATTTCATTCTATTTTTTTATCCGCCAACCAATCTAGAAATTTTTTCTTCGCGGGTATCGCATAGACAAATTGCAACGTTTGTGAAAAAAAAATTTGTGGCGGCTATTCTTTCAAGTACGCACTGCGGAGCTGTTCCCTTGCTCTTGCAAGCCTTGTTTTTACTGTATTTTTATTCAATTCCAGAAGTCCTGCGATTTCTGGAATCTTGAATCCTTCCAGATAATAAAAAACCAAAATCAGACGGTATTTTTCATCTATTAGATTCAGCATCTCTTTGAATTCAAATTCTGCAAACGACGGATCCTGCCGTGTTATTTCCGGTATTTCACCTGGTAAATGTTCCCTTCTGTAATGTTGTAAAATACCATTGCATTCATTGATCAGAATCCGGACCAGCCAGGTTTTGAAATACTTATGTTTTTTCAAAGTATGTAATTTTTCATAACAATTTAGAATCGTATTTTGAATAGCGTCTGCCACATCATCATCATTATTCAGTATTGCACGTGCTACTTTATACATTGCCAGAGAATTTCTGTCCATCAATTCCAAAAACGCTTCCACATCTCCCTGGACAGCTTTCTCAATAAGCGTCTGCATATTTTCCTTCCCCTCCTTCCATAACATTGCAGCTGTATTTCATCATTCGAATGATTTATTTGTTTTTGATACTTATTAGATGGACAAATAGGGCGAAAGGTTTCAAAAAAATTTTTCGTAGATGCTGTTTTATTCCACAAGAAAAAACAGCAGTATAAAATGAACTGCTGTCTTCTAATTACATGGAAAGGCCGTTTTGGCGTGTCTTTTCAACTCTGATACACTACTTTCAAGAGTCTCTTTGGAAACAGGGTTTACAGATGTCCGTTTCTAAAGAATATCTGCCATCTTTGTTCCGACAGAAACAGCAACGGGTTTCATTTAAATTATTTGTCTGTCATAACTGTCTCTGTCTTTGACCATGCAGAATAAAGCCTTTTTGGTTTCCCATCCACATTCAATGTCAGAAAAGCGCGTATCCTTATATAATATCTCTGCCCTGTTTTCAGTTTTGAAACAGATTTTGATGTCGCTATACCTTTCCCCGTCATGACACTGCGTGTCGTATTCTTTGTAAATTTCCTGTTGATGGAATACGAAATTTCATATCCCGACAATGCCTGCTTTTGTTTTTTCCATTTCACCTCTGTCAACATCCCTCCCTGGCTGTCTTCTAACATAGTCTCCAAAATGAAAAGGCGTTGTAGTGGCGGCACGGGCAGCATATTCCCACTCTGCCTCGGTAGGCAGACGGTAGCCATTGGCAGCTTTATTCCATGTTACCGTCGTTCCAGATACACGATAGCATGGAATCAGACCCTCAGCCGTACTGCGTTTATTGCAATATTGAACCGCATCATACCAGGTGATATTGGTAACAGGCAGGCTACTGCCCTTTGTCACGCTGGGATTCATTCCCATCACGGCCTCATAGTCCTCCTGTGACAGCTCAGTCTTATCCATATAAAAGTTCCTTACAGTTACGCTATGCTGTATTTCATCTAAGCCACGCTCCGGCTCACCGGCAGGGCTCCCCATTTGGAAAGACCCGCCCGGAATCAGCACAAATCCATCTTCCGCCTAGACAGATACCTGTGCCGCGTCTCTTCCGAAAGATATCATCTCATCAGAAAAATAGGAAGACGCAGACACATCTATTGGAAACAATAGAACAAATGCCAGCAGAATAGGTAATATTATGATCTGTTTTTTCATCGCAATCTCCTTTCAAATCTACTGATAATTTTTCCATTTTGTTATTTTGTTCCTTTTTAGCCATTTACTCAAATTAGAAGAAAGCCTGTTTCCTCCGCCGTATTCAAATTCAAACCCTTCCCCAATATATGTTCCTGAAAGTGTTTTGGAAAGATCGGAAATACTTTCCCCATAGATCCCGCTGCCATGGCTCACAAACGGATAAATCATTTTTTTATTCAAATTATAACTTTCCACAAAGGAAAATACCGGCATCGGCGCGGTTGCCCACCAGTTAGGGAAACCAAGCAGAATTACATCATACTGATCCATATTAGATACTTCTGTCTTTAGTTTCGGCCTTTTTTCCGCATATAAATCCACCTGTGCCTCATGGTATAAGTCATTCGAATAAGGATTTTCCATCTCTATTTCCACTAGATCCGCTCCTGTTTTCTTCTGCAAAAGTTTCGCCGCATGTCTGGTGTTGCCGGAATCTGAAAAGTAAGCAATTAAAACTTTCGGATTCTTTTTCTGTTTTACAGTAAACGACTTTTTTGTTGTAAATTCACTCCTGATGCCCTTTTTATTTCTTGCGATACGGAATCCCAGATTTTGATCCGCACTTTCCGGGTCCGCCACGGAACGGTAAGCAAAACGCAGATGTTTCGCATAATCATTGTATCCGCCTCCCCGATTCACACGAAGCGTGCCGCTTTTAGGACCGGCAGGATTTTTTATCTGTTTCACTTTGTAAGCGCTGTAATAATCAAAGCACCATTCCGACACATTCCCATGCATATTGTAAAGACCATAAGCATTTGGCGCAAAGGAGCTAACTTTTACTGTCGTTCCCCTGTAATCCCCTTCCACAACATCAGGATTTGTATTATTTTCATAATTTTCTTCAATTAAATACGGATAATAACCATAATAATTCGCTTCATCGCTGCTGATCTGGGAACCTGTGTAAAAAATCCCCTTCTTCCCTGCCCTGGCTGCATATTCCCACTCTGCTTCTGTCAGCAGGCGGTAGCCATCAGCATTTCGGTTCCACGTGACAGTCCTGCCTTTGACTTTGTATACCGGTTTCAGATGATTCTTTTCACTCAGTTTATTACAGAAATTGACAGCATCATACCACGTTACATTTTCAACCGGCTTATCACTGCCCTTATGCCTGCTTGGATTTTTTCCCATAACCGCCTTGTATTCTTTTTGTGTCACTTCATAAGGCGCTGCATAAAAATCATTCACTGTGACCTCGTGAGAGGTCTCATCTTTTCCGCGCAGACGTTCCGTCCGGGGGCTTCCCATCGTAAATGTCCCTCCCTCAACTAACACAAGCCCGTCCTCTGTGCGCTCTGCGGCCTTTGCATGAATATCCGGCATCGTAAAAACAAATACTGCTGCCAGAATTGCCGCGCCCAGACATAAATGTTTATTCGATATATGTTTCTTATGTAATACATATAAATTCATTTTAAAACCTCCATTTTCTTACAGCATAGTACGCAGTTTTGCTATGTCTTTATCCGTGCGGTTCCCATATAACGGTATACTCGCTTTGAACCGCTGATAATATAAATCCACATAGTCCGTTCCAATACGTTTCAGCGAAGCCTCTAAATGTTCCCGGACTACGGCGGCTGTATCCCCATCCTCCAGTCACTCTTTTTTTCTTCCTATTTTTCATTTCATTTTTTTCTTCAACATTTGAACCGCGGCTATCAAATAATGCACCACAACACACATAGCTCCAATCATTCCCATATATTCCATATAAAAAAGGAAATGCGAAAGCGGCGGCAGGCTCTGTGGTATCATTCTCATATCATCCCATAAACCGCTTTGTAAAAATCCATAGATTCCAGCTCCCAAAACGAATAGTTCCGGCAGATAAATGGCATATCCGAAAACTGTCCTGCTCATTCTTTTCTCAATCTTAGATAGAAAGCCATGCAGATGTACTCCTAAATGGAAGGCCATCAGCAAAAATCCCCATGCAGTAGACATAACGTGAATATCACGCCAGTAAAAAGCCACCGGCAAAAAAGAAATCGGAAACGCCAGACCGGAAATCATAATTGAACTGACCATAATCCCCAACATAGCAAAAAACAGCATGAAATCCGAAGCTGTCAATATAATCCTGTGGAAGCTGTACTGCCCTTTGAACAAAGCAGCATACCATCTGAAATTCAAAAAATGGTGCAGGACAAACAATATGCACAATGTGATTCCAAGTACTGCATGAAGCCGGAGCCCCATGCCGGGGTGATAGTACATCAGATACAGGAACAAAACAAGCATTATGATGTCAGTAAATATCTTGATATACTTTTTCATGGCTGTTGTTCCCGAATCCCGCCTGCCGCAAGCCACTGGGATATTTCATCAGAAAGCCCGCTGCCGCCGGAATAATGAAACTCAAAGCCGATACCCACATAAGCGCCCGGAACCATTTTCGAAAGGTCGGAAACACTGTCACCAAACATTGTTCCTCCATGCGAGCTAAAGGGAATCATCGTCTTTCCACTAAAATCATATTCTTCCAGAAACGAATACACAGGCATCGGCATAGTCGCCCACCACGTCGGATACCCCAGCAGAATCACGTCGTACTGCTCCATATTTTTCACATGGGAAGAAAGAGCCGGATGAATGTTATTCATGAGGTCATGCTGGGATACATCATAGATATTTCCCGTATAAGGATTTTCCATTGTAATCTCAAATAAATCCGCGCCTGTTTTATCACGGATGATCTCTGCCGCGTTCTCTGTGTTACCTGAATAGGAAAAATAGGCAATTAATATTTTCGGTTTATCAGGAATCCGAATCGTAAGAGAATATGTTGTCGTTACCGTTTCATCCATACTCTCTGCATTGCGGCAGATACGGAATCCTAAATTCTGGTCATCGTCAAGAGGATTTGCGGCGCTACGGTATGCGCTGCGAAGATGTTTTCCAAAATCATTATAGCTTCCGCCCCGATTGACACGCAGAGAGCCGCTGAGCGCTCCAACAGGATTTACTGTATTCTGAAGGTCGTATTCCCCATAATAGTCAAAACACCACTCCGATACATTTCCATGTGTCTGATACAGCCCAAACCCATTCGGAGCAAGCTCTGTGACCGCTATTGTTTCTCCCCGGTTCTGGCTGGTAACAACATCAGGATTTCTATGAGACACATATTTTTCTTCGATCAGATAAGGATAGCTGCCCTCAAAATTTGCATCATCGCTGTGTACCTGATTCCCAAAATTATAAATCGTCTCTGTACCGGCGCGGGCAGCATATTCCCACTCGGCCTCAGTCGGGAGCCGGTATCCGTCCGCACTTCTGTCCCAGGTAACAGAATCACCATCTATCTTATATACAGGGGTAAGCCCCTTATTCTCACTAAGTTTGTTGCAATACGAGACTGCATCGTACCATGTCACATTTTCTACCGGAAGCGCGTCGCCGCGGGAATGGCTTGGATTCTCCCCCATAATTTCCAGATAATCTTTTTGCGTGACCTCATAAGGATCCATATAAAAAGCGCTGACTGTTACATCATGCAGAGTCTCATCTTCCTGCCGCTGCCGCTCACTGTCCGGGCTTCCCATAGAAAATATACCACTAGGCAGCATAATGAATCCGTCTGAAATACTCTTTGTTCCTTCATTTACCGCCTGTGTCATCTGCCCGGATATTTCTTCTTTATCTGCGAAAGCCCCGCTCTGCTCTTTCTGTGTAATTTCCGGCTTTTGCAGCATTTCTGCCCCCTCTTCTCCTGTAAAAAAATAAATCCCGGCGCCTGCCGCTGCCAGGCAGGCAATTGCCGTAGCTAAGGTTATCATTTTTTCTTTTTTTCCTGCTTTTTTTCCTGCTCCCATCGCCTCATCCTCCTCTATTTTTGAATTTCATAACGCAGGTAATCCAGCAAAGCTATCTGTCCTTCACAAAAATGGA
>CASUON010000052.1 GCA_949457475.1 uncultured Lachnospiraceae bacterium | reverse complement strand
TCAAAGGGAGCAACCTTTTCCCCTCCAACATGGATCATATCGTCCATACGTCCAAGCATATACACATAGCCGTTTTTATCCTGGTAGCACAAATCGCCGGTCAGCAGCCATCCATCGACCATCGTTTTCTTTGTAAGGCTGTCATTGCCCCAATAACCGCTCATCTGCATGCCGCCACGAAACGCCATCCTGCCGGGATTTTTGGCATCGCCTTCCAGCCGTTTAAAATTCTCATCAAAAAAGCCTACTTCGACATTACAAACGGGCTTTCCGAGCGAACAGAATTCATCGGCCCCAGCATCCATACCAGACGCATGAAAAAACAGGCATCCGCCCGTCTCACTGCTGCCCCATGTATTTATAATGTCCGTATTTGGCAAATGCTGCTTTAAAAACCAGCGCTGTTCGAGCGTCAGAAAGCTGGCTCCTACTTCCAGATACCGCAGCCTGCCCATAACGTTGTCAAACCGCCCCTGCATCTGGCGCCTAACAGTTTCCACCGAGGCTGCAACCATCGTCACACCCGTCACGCCAAACTTCCCTATATTACGCTCCAGTTCTTTCGCGAAAGTAAATCCATTTTGCAGCACTACAGTAGCGCCAAGAAATAAAGCTGCACGTAATACACGGAGCGCAAAAGAATGGTGCAGGGGGAGCGGGATTAAAATGACGTCTTCGCTTCGCATCCCCACGCCATGAATCGTATTTTGCGCAATATGGTAGATCGCCTGATAGGAAAGGACACAGCCTTTTGGCATCCCCGTTGACCCTGAGGTAAAGATAATTTCTGAAATTTCTGAAATTTCATTCTCTCTGTATTCGGAAACGCCGCCTTGGCCACAGGCCATTACATCATCCGAAACCGCGACTAGCTTATTTGTAATCAGCAGTTTTGCCTGGGATGCGCCATATAGTTCCCGCAACTCTTCTAGCGACGCATTCCGATCCGCAAATACCGCCACCGCCTTGGCCTGCGTGATACCCAGGTATAGATATACCATTTCCGGCCTGGATACGGCGGAAAAAACAACACGGTCGCCGGCCCCTATCCCGCGCGCCTCCAGCTGGGCAGCTACCTGGCAGCACTTTTTGTATAATTCCTGGTAGCTTACTACTTCATCACGGAAAGCTACCGCTGTCTTCTTTGGGTATGCTTTTGCCAGTTCTTTGATCCGATCTTTGAGTGTCAGCATCCTTTTTGCAGCCTCTCCACCATATTCACCAGCCTCTTAATGGAATTAAAATTATCTTCTATAATTTCCTCGTATGGAATGTTAATTTCAAATTCCAAGGATAATGCCGCGATAATACCCGTAATCATCAAGCTGTCTAAAATTCCGTCGTCAACCAGGGCATCCGACGCCTCAAAATCAACTTCTGGAAATTCCTCCTGTAAAACATTTAGCACTTTTTGTTCCATCTTTCTACCCTTTCAAAAATGTATGTACGCAAATGTACTCGATGTATTTCCCGTCCCATAGATTCCTAGGTAAACCGGCGCGAGTATCAGCAGGCTGTATATCACCCATCTGGGGATTGCCGGCAGGGCGGCAATCCCGGCCCGCAGGCTCCCCCTTTTTTCTTCATATATACTGACAAGGCCGCATGCCAGTGCCCCGCTAATAATCAAAAAGAAATTTAAAAGGTCTATATTTCCCAATGATTGAAATGCCGCAACCGCTTTGTGCACCCGAAAATCCAGAAGGATCGACTGCAATACGTTCCAGATGTCCGAAAAACATGCGCATAAAACGATGATCCTAGCTATGCCATAGATCACACAGGTGCGGACAACCTGAACCACAGCCCATACCGCATGACCTGTATCGATAGGGAATAAGCCAGATAGCTTCTGAAATTCCGGCGCAAATACCGTAGATATTGTAATAATGCCTCCCCAGTATATCCCCCAGACAAGATATTGAAAGCCGGTTCCATGCCAAAGCCCCGTCAAAATCCAGACGACAAAAAGCGGGACAAACGCCAGAAAAGCCCTTGCTGCTCTTTTCCCATACGCCTTCTTTATGCCCGCGCTTATTCGGGCCAGGCGCGCAGATGTACAAACCGGCAGATATATGTAGTCCCGAAACCACAGGCCGAGCGTAATATGCCACCTTCTCCAGAACTCGGCTGCCGTCCTTGATAAGAAAGGGTGGCGGAAGTTTCTGGTTAAAACAATGCCAAACATTTGCGAAATTCCTTCCGCAATATCCATATAGCCGGAAAAATCAAAATATAGCTCTATTACGGACAGTACCACAACCCACAAGGTGTAGCACCCCCCCGAACCAAAATTTTGTCCAAATCCATCTGTATCTCGCTGGTATAAATGGCTGCCCGGTTCGAAACGACCAGCTTTTTGAAAAACCCCCATGCAATCAGCTGTATTCCGTAAGTAATATTTTCATAACTGATCCGACGCCCCTTCGCAAGCTGCCCGGAAAACGTCCGGTACTTTTCGATCGGCCCCTGCATTACTTTTGGGAAATACAGAATAAACAGCAGAAATCGAAACGGGTTTTTCTGCGCTTCTTCTTTTTTCCAGTAAATATCCGCCAGATATCCCACAGAAGAAAACGTATAATAAGATATCCCGACAGGGACGATAACCGACCCAGAAATGGCCGGAACGTGGACCGCCACTTTGCAGGCGGCCAGCAGCCCAATAAGGCCCCCGATCGCGCACCATACAAGCCCCCGCCTCTTTCTGCCTTGGCAGGTTTTCGTTATTGCCAGGCCCATCACCCATGTATAGCAGGCGCTTACCATGGTCGCGGCAAGCATCGTCCAGCCAGCCTGGGCGTAAAATAGGATGCTTGCAGCCAGCAGGACTGTCCATCGCCAGGAGATGGGAAACACATAGTATACGGCTGCCGCCCCAAGCACAAACGCCAGAAAATACCATGATATAAATGTCATTTTTCCTCCCCGTACCCCAACGCCGCCAGCTTTTCCTTAAACGAAGCATATGTCATTTGTTTAAACGCATCTGGTTTTGCCATTACATCCGCCAGAATATTGCTAAAGCGTTCCGCCCCATAGACATTCAGATGGTTATTATCATGAAAATACTCGCGGCGGTCTGCAAACACCCCCTCTTTTAAGAGGTTGAAATTATAATAGGCTACCCCCGTCCCCTCGGTCAGCTGATTTACATATGCAATATAGCTGTCATAATCCCCATAGGAATCAAGCAAAGGCATCGGCTCCGGTATGTTGATAAGGACCAGCTCCATGTTATTTTTTTCACACGTTCGAATAATCTTTTTCAAATATTTGCTCCATGTCGGGCTGATTGCCGCCGGCTCGCATCTGACCGGGTTGGGCGCCGAAGGGGGCTTAAAATATGCCTCCGGCCCAGCTACAAGATAGTTTGCGACAAACCCCCGCGCGATATAGGCCTCTTTCTCATACACAAGCGGCTGATACTGCCGGTACGTTTTGGAATGCTTTTCCTTCCACAAATTTGTGATATATGGCACATGAAAAATCAGCTCCATATTCCTTCTTGCCGGGAAGAAGGTTTTATCATACTGCCCTTCTACTGTCGCGTTTAATAAGAATTCAAATTTTGCGGCAGGATCCGTCAAATAGTCGCCAACGATATATAATAGCTGCGGATTAAAATTATCTTCCTGCCGCCGCTCTCTATCCACCCGCGACATCGCAGAAGAATAGGATATGTCACAATAAACCTGTTTTACATCTTTTTGGCTTGCCGCTTCTTGAATTAGCGCGTAGGTCTCATCTATACACTGGGAAGAAGTGCTCAGGTTCATGGAATGGATTCCGAGCCTGCCGTCTATAATCTGCGGATTAATCCCTACATAGCAATGCGAAGCGCCAAGGTATAACGCATCCCACTGCTTTGATTCGTTATATTCATGCTTTGCGGTCCTCGCATAAATGTGCGTATCATCATAAACCAGATAATTCAACAGGCTGCATTCCAAAAACAGCATATACATGACCGCAAGAAACGCCACCATCCGGTGTACCACCTTTTTGTCCCTGGCCTTTTTTACAATATCGAATAACCCGACTTTCTGCAGCCCATACGCAATCCAGCCCTTGGCTGACCGCCTTTGCGTGGCATATAGCCGTACGGCTTCATCAAACGGCATTTGATCGATGGCGTTAAAAAACTTCCGCCGGTTTGGATGCATTTTGGGGGAAACGGCCAACGGCTTATTCCATCTTACAGCGTCCACGATTGCGACCTCCCTGATCTCCCCATTTTCCAGGCACGAATCAAACAATGCCCTTCCGTTTTTGGAATGGACAATCAGCAAAGAAGCCCCTTTCTTGCCGTTTCCCCATTCCGGCACCATATGCTCCACACCCCAAAGGTCGCCAAGGGTAATATCGCTTGCCCGGCCTGTCCCCCTGAAACGGCAGCTGTAGCAGGACGGCCGCAAAGATACCTTGTTTAGAAAAGCTTTCATATAATTATCTTTTATTACATAAGTATTTGTTATAGCGTCTTTCGTTATCGTACGGTCGGCCGCGCCAACATGCTTTTCTTGCGCTCCCACACCGCTAAACTTCACTTCAATCTCAATCACTCCACGACTCTCACACCCTTCTCCCTTCGGACGGAAAACCACCTGTTCAATGCGCCGGTTTGCCTTTTCTTCCAGCATGTCCATGTCCTGGTTCCATAATTTTCGTGAAGATATCCCATGGCAGGCCAAATCTACGGTAAACAAATTCCGCCGATCACCTCCGAGATAATTTTTCAAAGCGCCAACCTGGCAGGGTGTACCTGAAAAAAGCACCTTTTTCCCTTGCGCAAGCTGGTCTTTGATTTCCGTAAACAACCCCCCCATTTCGCTTTGGACGTACTTACTTTTCTGTACCTTTTGCAGGTCATCCAACGAATATACCGCGGTATGGCGGACGCTACGGCAGTCATCCGATAATTCAGCCCCATAGACCACGCCATTGCACGCCAAGATTTGGCTGGCAATATAATAAAAGGCGCCGCCGCTGCTACTTTTGAAAAGAACTTCCTCATCTGTTGCAATAAACCCGTATGCCTGCGCGTCTTCGCCGGCAAATCCATCCGGGACGTGGCGCACCGGGCATACGGCTTCGCATTTCCCGCAGCCAATGCATGCTTTCTCCAAAACCGACGGATAAGCAAACCCTTCGCTGTCATACGCCATCTGGATGCACGCTGCCGGGCACGCCTCCTGGCAAGCCCCGCATCCGCAGCATTCGGCTTTATCTGTGACCTGTATCATCCGCATACCTCCTCAAGCGCCGACAGCAGCCATTTTTTGCTGTTTCCCCGCTCAGCGTCAAGAATCGCATGCACCCTGCCCCAGTCCGTCTTGATCTTTACCGCTTCTTCCACGTCCTTTGGATTTTTCCTGTTTTCCAGATGAAACTTTGCAATCAAATCGTTTTGCCTTACATTGTTCCCATACAGCCTGTCATCGCCTGTAAACAGAAAAAACGCCTTGCAAAAGTTAATCGAAAACGCTGTTCCATGAAACGACGTCGTCACCACATATTCCGCATGCATCAAATACCCCACCCACTGCTCCGGCCCGACTATGGTGCATGCCCCGTCTCTTATGGCCGGGACATAGCCGCGATAAACAGAATATACCGGAAGCCCGGTTTTACGCTTTAACGCTTTTAAAAACTTCTTTGCCTGCAAGTCATTTCTTAAGATATACGCAAAGATATACCTCTTTTTGCGCGGGGATATGGCGACCTTTTCCCAGTCATCCTTCGTCAGCAGCAGCGTCGGGTCCAGCACCTCTTTTGCGCCCTCGCAGCCAAGGTTATGCAACAATTCCACCGACGATTTTTCCCTTACCGACAGATACCGCATCCCGGTAAGCATTTGTTTATAAAACGCCCTCTGCTCCTGCGTACATTCCGTAATCCCAAAACTTGGCGCATATGCAACCCTTTTATCCGCGGCAGCAAACTTCAGAAAATACGCCCTGTCATATCTTATCGTAGCACAATTCCAGACCTGGTCCGATCCAATAATAATGGCGTCCCTTCCTTTTGCGTATTCCTGCAGCTGTTTATAGGTCCGCATACGGCAGGTTTTTAATACATGCCTGTTTGAAAACCGCTTAAATTTCCTGTCCACAATCAAATTCACCGGAAACTGCAGCAGCTTCAGCATGTACAAACACCCCCCCCATTTCCTGATTTTTACCAAGCAGCGTATCGTGTTTGCGCTTTTGCACATTCGCATAATCGATTACTTCATACGCATACCCAAGGCCCGTTACAAACGTATACAACGCATATGTCTGCAAAGCCGCCCCATAATTTCTGCTGTTATGAAAAGTCAGGCAGGAAACCTTCTTTTTTGTCATCTTCGCGCTCCTATCTTAGCGTGTGTTTTTTATATACATACACATTTGTCCTGTAATAAAACTGCTTTTCTAATAGAAAGCCAAACGCAGCCAGGTCTTCGTGCCTGGTCGGGTTTACATATATCAGTCGGATTTTTCGTGGTTTTCGCGCCAGGCTTTCCCGCAGGCAGGCAAGAAAACGTGCCATTCCTTCGCCGGAAAACGGATTGTACAAATAAAACCAGTTAAATCTATCATAGCCGTCAAAATTCCCGGCATCCCCCCGGATAACGGAAACCGCATGGTCCAGCTTTAAATGCGCCAGGTTTCTTCGCGCAGCTGCTTCCAGTTTTGGTTCATGTTCAATCCCGCATACTTGCGCAAAGCCGTCAAACCGTGAAAAAAACGCCAGCATTTTCCCTTTGCCGCACCCGATATCTATCATACGGTTCTCATCGCCTGATGGCAGCTCTTTTTTTAATTCCTTTTTCAGATAAACCCTCAGATTCCACATCCCCAGCCATGGGGTGGGCGTCCCTTTGTGCCATACGGCGTTTCCATTTTCCATCGTAAAGTCAACGCCCCTGATTTTGCCATAGATATAAGAAAAAATATAAGACCCCCGCCATATGATATAATACCGGAAATACCCCCCCATGCTCCTAAATCTGAATTTTCTTAATATATTCCTTACATGGCCCATGCAACCATCCTCTTCATCCCCTCTTCCAGGCAGATTTGGGGGTTCCAGTTTAATGCCGTAGCGATTTTTAAATTTTCCCCATAAATGCCGAACTGGTCGCCAGGCGTGCCCCCCGCATACGACACGGTTACTTCATAAGGGAGGTTTGCGCGGATCGTGTCTATGACCTTTTCCACTGTCGTCGGCACGCCTGTGCAGACATTATAAATTTCAAACCCTTCGCTACGGCCCAGGCTTTTACAAACCGCATCCACCGCATCGTCAATATATACAAAATCCCGGAAACGGTCTTTGCTCCCCTTGACGTCAATATGACGGCCGTTTACCGCCATAGCCAGGTAAATGCTGGCCATCCCCTGGCGCAGGTTGCCCATATTTTGCCCGACGCCATATACGTTAAAAAACCGTAATGCGGTGCAGGCAATTCCAAACCCGGAATATATCCGCATATACTGTTCGCTTGCCAGCTTTCCAACCGCGTAAAAACTCTTCGGGGAAGTAGCTGACTGCTCACTGCACAACGGCGGGTTATGGTCCCCATACACAGACATGGAGCTTGCGAATATAAATTTCTTACATCCGGTTTTTTTGGCAAGCTGTAACAGCAAAACTGTAGACTGCGTATTCGTATGCAGGTCATATACGGGATCGTCAAAAGATACCTCGCCGCTGCTTTGCCCAGCAATATGTATGATGGCGTCAAAGCACTCCCCCTCCAGCCGCTGGATCATTCCAGGATCGGAAACATCGCCGTAAAAAAAACGGCATCCGCCTGGCACATGCCCCCGTATCCCTGTAGAAAGATTGTCCACCGTCGTACATGCATGCCCTGCGTCCAACAGCTTTTTTACAACTGCAGAACCAATAAACCCGGCTGCACCCGTTACGAAATAATTCATGCGCATCTACCTCCCTTACCAGTCTGTATAGTTTTTCCGTATCCACTCCCTAGCAACCAATAAGTCGGTTTCTTTGTGGATGTCGATGGATTCGTCAATCTCAAAATAGCCTATATTTTCCCCAAGAAACCCCCAGGGCTGCTGGCCTTCATAATTGCTATCCACCATCTTTTTTGTATTAACTACCCAAAAGTTATGGGACAAAAAATAACAGGCCGGCAAATCCTGTCGGTTGGTGGAGACCGGCCTGTCCACGCCCTGTTCATACATCTGCAAGCGGTTGTTTGCATCCACCCGTTTCCCTCGCAACGGATGATGGTCGTTATCCTCATACACCGGTACTACAGCGGATAATTCCATATCTTCCATCATCCGGTTTACGCAGGCGTCAATCCATGCGGACTTCACCGTTACATTATTTGCGAGCAATACTACAAGTATCTCGCCAAGCTCATCCGGGGCAGCCGCTTCTATTTCCCCTACGGCATGCCGGATCACATCCACATGCTGCGCGGTTGGCGCGGCCAGATAAGCGGGCCTTACAATCCTTTTGTATCCGGCCTGCTGCGCCGCGCACAGTATTTTTTCCTCATCACTGCTGCAATATAAAAAATCGACCGTCGCGGCCCTGCTTGCAGCCATTGCGGGGTAATAAAGCACCGGATGGCCTAAAATATCCAGTACATTCTTATCCTTTAACGTGTTGTTGCCCCTTCCTGTTAATAATGCCGTTACTTTCACCGCCGCTCTCCTTCCCTTATCCATCACAAGTATTCCCCAAGCTGGTCCTCAACCATCATACAGGTATTCCCCAAGCTGGTCCTCAATATAGCGTATTTCATCGCTTAATTTTGGATACTTCTTATATATTTTTGTCGTCTTGATCGACGTTTTCGGGTCAAAATACCGCTTTGGATACTTATGGTCATGGATATTCAAAAACGCTTCGATCTGTTTTACCGTTTCCTCATAATGGTAGTCCAAATCTTCAAACTGTACCCTTAAGACCCTTGGATGGCCAAGCCACGTCCGATCCATCCGCCAGGCTTTATAATACGTTACATACGCTCTTACGTCTTGGCATGGAAAACAGGCAACTTTCAGGTTTTTGCACAGCGCATAGATATCGCGTGGGTCCCTGTCCACCAATACCGCATAAGGGTTGTCCACAAACGCAAAGTCAGGGACAGGGTTATTCGCAGGAAACAGCTGTTTGACCACATTTACTTTTCCAATACCTCCCCCGGCGGCATAAAGCAGCTGATTGATGTACCATTTTGTTTTTTCGTAAAATTTTTCCGGCTGTACACACAAATACATCTTGCGGTCTACCAAACAGACGTTCCTATGGGTAGCTTTCGAAAGCCCCACGCCCAGGTAATTTCTAATTTTCCATAACGCTTTCCCCACCGGGGGCAGCCGGAACCCATCGTAAGAAGAATGGCCGTCCCATTGAGCCTGCACAATGCCCTGGATGTATTTTGACGATAGCTTGCTAAATTGCCCGCCAGTTGCCCTTGCATAATCGTCATGGGCGTCTACAAACCGCAGAAACCGCGCCACCGCTACATCGCTGGACAGATAAGTCCCTGTCCCAAGGACGTGGAAAGCCAAATCCCGGATCCCGTCCGGCTGGTCTATGATGTACCATTCAGGCGCATCGATCACCCTTGTTTCCCCATATTCTTTTAGCAGGTCCATCACCGCGCTGCTCCCGCTCCAGTTGTATCCCGAAATACTTACGACCATCTGCTATCCTCCTTTTCCTCAGGCAAAATACCCTTTTATTTTTCCATACCAGTCCGTCCCATACACTTTCTCAAGATATTCTGCCTGTATGATTGTGCGTATTGATTCCCGGTAGTCAAACAACGCCTTTTTTTGCTTAATACGCTGGTATAGCCTTGTCTCCAAATAAGCTGTATTCCGAACATCCGACTTTCTGCGCAACGGGATTCCCAGCGGAAAACAGACCCGTGCGGCCATATGCGCGGCAAAATATTTTAATTTTCGGTTTTTTGCCGTTACGGATACCGTCGTCTTTTTTCTTGCCAGCCCATAATCCGGCAGCAGCCGCTCCATCAAGTAGCGTTCATACAGCCCCTGCCCAATCCGCATGTCCGCGCTGACAGAATACCAGAAATTTAAAAGGCGCTTATCCCAGCATGGAAGAAGCCATGGATATCCAAAATATTCAAACGCCCTGGCCATCCCTATATAATGCTTTGCATGGCTGTAGGCAGTACTCACAGCGTCATATGCGCTGACAAAACTCTGATAATCGTATACATCCATATGCCTTTTTTCCAAATAGGCATGGATGTCCTTTGCAAGCCTTTCTTTTACCGTGTCCCGGACTGGAATCCGGTAAAACCTTTTGTCCAGGGTATAGGCAACGAACCCCCCCATATCTAACGGATACCTGCCAAGCTGCCTCTTCGCGGGTATATAAGACCCTGTCGGCATATCATGCGTAAGCCCTGTCAAAAAAACCGCATCCTGTGGCAACGCCCCGCGTTCTTTCAATTCTTTGACAGCCAGCAGCGTCTGCCCATGGGGCAGGTTGTCATGGTTCATCGCATAGCTGCAATAACCGTCATAGTCTGTATCCAGCATACGATCCAATTTCTTGTCCGAGTACTCTATAAAATGCCATTCATAGCCCAGCGCCTGCGCCACCTGCCTGGATGCAAGCGCCTCGAAAGAGTTTTCCTGCCCGTAGCAGTAACAAATAACATGCTCTGCCCCATAACGTTTTAACAGGCAGGCGAGGAACCGGCTGTCATACCCGCCGCTCAAAGACAGGACAATCCTTCGGCCGTCCCCGACCGCCTTTAGCGTATCCTTTACGGCTTTGCCGGCGATTTGTTCCAATTCGTCCATTGCCTGCCCTTCCTCCCGGATAGACAATGGCATCTTATGGGTATAATAGGGCGCGATACTTCTATGCCCGCCGTTAATGCAAATAGCTTCGCCACATTGCAAAGAAAAAATCCCGTCATAAACCGTACGCTGGTGCGCGACGTAAGACGTTTCGTATAGCTCCAGCATACGTAGCGGGTTATACGCATTTCGTGCCATCCCCATTTCTTCCCTTATGCTGTCCGCACAGTCTGAGACGACCTGCATATCGCCAGAATAATAGAGCGGGAAACTCGCGGCATGGTCAACGGCTATCCAATACGCATCCCCTTTTTTCAAAATAACGGCAAAAAGCCCTTGCATACGCTTTAATCTTCTAATAAATTCCGCAAAATCCCGGGCCTGCAACAGCCACTCCATCGCCTCTGCCCCTGTAAGGACTTTACCGTCCTGCAAATCCTGCAAATATCCTTTAAAAAAACTGCCTGACTGCCCTGTCCAGTAGTACCCACGGTTTCGTTTACACAATATATTCAAAACGCCCTCCCACTCCATCCCATCTGTTTATTGCCTACGGTCAATGAGAATGCCCAGCAGGGGATTTTTCGCGTAATTCTTAGAAATAGTAAAATACGGCGTCTGCACGCCGCCATAATGGCGGAAAGATTCTTCTACGCCCGGGATCATACTCCCTTCAAAATCATAGCCACGCACGCCAATAGATGCCAAATGCTTTATCATTTCAAAAACCAGCCAGTCCGAGGCCCCGTACTGTTTTCCGTCGGCAGATATGGCATGCCACCAATTGTACCCCCATTTCTCATCATACCCGCTAAACATTGCGTCAACCAGGTTGCCGTTTTTGTCAGACGCGTATAAAATCCGGCCCGCCTTATGCCGATATAGCGCATGATAGATATGTTCAAATACTTCAAAAGAATATTTGATCTGCTTGCCTTCCTCGGCCAGGCAGCGTCTATGGAATTTATAAAACTCAGCCGCTGATAGATCAAACCCCAGCTTTAGCCCCACTTTCTGCGCTTTTTTCACCTTTCCCCGCTTATCGTTAAAAAACCCTTTCATAACCTCCTGCTCATTCGAAATATCCGCAATCCGGTAGGTGTATTTCGTCGACTGCTTAAAACCCCCCAGTAGAAAGGCATCCAGTTTGTGATATCCGGAGAAAAAGACTGCCTGTAAGAGTAAATTTTACGCTTCTGCACCTCCTGCTCCAACGCGGCAATCAAACATGCCATTACCTCGTTTTCATAAGAGACCTTCTTCCCATGCGTCTGTTTTGGATTTATCCGTATCCAGACGCTGTTGTGCTGCACACGGTAAGGCAGGGTAATATAGGAAAATCCATATTTTTTTTTAACAAAAAAAGGCAGCGCGCCTACGATTTCACGGCCTTTTTTGCAGACCAGTACGTCCCAGTTTTTTGGGTCCCCACACACGGTGTCCATAAACCACGCCTGGTTATACAGGCATATATATTCCATTTTACAAAGTTCGGCATAACTGCTTTTATCAAGCGCGACTTCTAATTTTGCCCCCAAAACAACCTCCTTTTTACAGACCTGCACACAAGCGTTGCAAGCCGTATCGTCATTGTGTCTTTCAAAAAAACAAGGATTGTAAAGTACGCCGCAAATACAAGGCATACACATACAATAAAATCCAGATATAAAGGAACATGCATTTGCATACGGACAAAAAACGCCAAAAGAAAGACCAGCGCGGCGCTGGCTGCGATTTTCCACAAGCTCCCCAAAAAGGAAATGCTGGCAACCGGAAAATAACGTCTGTTAAAATCATACAATGTAACTATCGTAAACGTAATACTTGCACAGACAGTCCCTGCGATCACCCCGGCAAGGCCGATAAAACGGGATAACAAAAGCGAGAGCAGGATATTTAACGCTACTTCCAGAATGCCAAAAACCATAGGGGTTTTCATATTCATATACGCATAATACACCCTGTTTAAGACGGCCTTGATCAGTCCGGCCATCAGACCGATGCCATAGATACGCAGCACAATTGCTGTCTGCTGCACAGCAGTTTCGCCAAACGCCCCCCTGGCATATACTATAGCCACAATATCCTCCGCGCACAAAACCGTTACGATCAAGATTGGAAAACCGATCAGAAAGATTCCATAATACGCGTTCAAAAGGCCGTTTTGAATCCCTTTTTTATCTTTTGCCACAACTGCTTGTGAAGCTTCGGTAAACAAAACCGTCGAAAGGGATAGGTTGATGCAGGCGCTGACAAACCCGTTAAGGGTCGCTCCATACGAAGCCGCCGTCACAGCCCCGGTTTGAAGCCCGGACAAGATCGCGCCGTCTACCATCTGGTTGATTTCTATAGAGGCATAACTGGCCAGCACAGGCAATGCCTGTACACACAGCATCTTTACATTCCTATCCCATGGATTCTTACACAAGACGATTGGCGCAAACTTAGCCCCCTTAATAGAAAGGACGACCCATTGCACGAAATAGGAAACCGGCACGGCCAGCACAAACGCCAGAATGCCCATCGTTCGATGCCCAAAAATAATAAAGGCAATCAGCACCAGGCTGTTAATTACCGATGTAACCGCCGAAAATCCATAGACCTTTTCCGCATTTAAAATATTGACATATATATTTGTACAAAGCGAAAACACAACCCCCAAAAGAAGTACCCGATAGTAATACACGGTCTGTACCAGCCGTTTCCCTTGAAAGGATGGGGCTGCGATTTTAACGACAGCCGGCGCCGCAATTTCCAAAAGCACTGTGAGCACAATAGAAAGATAGGTCAATCCGGACAATGTTTTTTGCGCAAATTCCTTTCCACCGAACGAACCGCCACTGTTCTTTTCCTGAATATAGATCGGTACGAACGCAACAGCTACCGAAGACGTAATCATATAGATGACATTACTTACCAGGTTGCTTGCTATGTAGAAGGCGTCGGTTATTTCATCTGCCCCGAAATAATACGCCTGCAAAACAGACTTAAAAAAGCCAAGTACTTTGGAAACAACCGTAAGTACAAAAATCAACGCAGCGCTCTTTAAAATCGATTTGCCCATCAATCCCAACCTCTCCCGTTCAACCGTCCCGGTTGATACGACGCGTACGCGGCACGCCTTTGAACATGCCCGCGGCAAGCATAAGGAACAAAAAAAGCTTTGGTTTTTCCAGCCAGTCCCCGTCCACAAGGAACATGGAAAACGAAGCGCAGGCAAACAAAAATGCGACATCCCGCTCCGGCGACTTTTTCCCAAACGCTGCTATCATAAAAAGCAAGCATAAAACCACTGACACAGTAATTCCAACCGGAATGCCAAACGCAAGCACGATCTCCAAAAGCATATTGTGCGGCCCTTCGCCCGCGCCTATCCATCCCCCCTGCAACCCCCATCCGCAGGCCGGGCGCCGCATAACGGCCTCCCAGTAATACTGAAACAATACCTCCCGCCCGCCGGAAACGGCTATCGTCCCGGAAATAAGCGTCTGCAGCGTCCTGCTTGAAATCCCAAGCGCAACAAACGTCCTTGTCAAAAACAACAGCATATCCTCCCATCCGGCAATTACAAGCATAACGCCAAATAGCGCGGCCAGCTTTATCCACATATCTTTACGCGTCCTGCCCGGATAAAAAAAGATATTGACCAGAAAAAATACCGCGATCCCAAGCAACGGCCCCCTGCTTCCGTAAATAAAAATCAGGCAGGTCGAAACCAGGGACATGGCCAGGTAGAGAATCTTTTTTTCTTTTAAAAAGACGGTATAAAAAACCAGCGCCGGTATTAAAAGCGCATAGCCCGCCGCCATATTGTAAAAACCATTGCCCGGCGGCTGTACAACCACCAGGCACCACAATAGGGCGGACTGAAAATAACTGTACCTTACAAATGTGTGCAGCAGTATTTCCTTGTTATACACCGAGCAGGCACAGACGCCAAGCGGGATGCACGCCCCCAGCGTCCAGACCATGGTGCTGAAAAGGAAAGAAACAGATACGCCGTTTATCACCACACTCTTCATATATAAGAAGAGAAAGGCCGTTTCCCATATAAAAAACTTCCTGCCGTTTCGTTTCCATATAATGCGAATACCGACAAAAAGCAGGGCGGCCATAACTGCCATAATCATATAATTGATAAAGGCCCTGCCTGCGCCGGCAATCTGAAACACATTTTTTATTACAATCTGGAACGTGTCAAGCAGATAGTACATCCCTATAATATTGCTTAATAGGTAGTCGCCCCGTTCCCTGCAGCGATTCCCATATCCACACTGCCAATTCTTATGATATGCCATCAAATTCCCCTGTTATATCGATGTTTCCTATATCCACACTGCCGATTGTTATGATATGCCATCAAATTCCCCTGCCATATCAACGCTTGCAAATCCTCTCAGCGGTAATTTTACCGGCAGCCCTGTCTTTTGGCTTTTATAAATCGCCAGCACCGTCTCTAAGGCGTTTCGCCCTGCCACAGCGTCTACGTACGGCCTGCGGCCCTTTCGAATGGAATCCACCATGTCGGC
>CASUON010000051.1 GCA_949457475.1 uncultured Lachnospiraceae bacterium | reverse complement strand
TACATCCCGAAGCTGGAACATCCGGGAGGGCTTGCGGCCTGGTTCCAGCGTCCGGATAGCCAATAACTTCCTATTTCGCTATTTCGTTACATTTCAGCCTTTGGCTAAACTGTAACGAAATAACGTTTCCGCCCTCTGCTCCCACGTATGGCCTTTTACCGCCGCCGCATACCCCCGGCACGCGATCGCATACAGCCGCTCCGGTTTGCGCAGCAGCTGCCCAACCTGCTGCGCCATGCCATCCATGTTGTGCAGGTCATAATATACAAGCGCATCCCCATCGTCAAACTGCTCCCGCAAATACCGGCTGTCATCCGTAAACGCCACCGCGCCTTGCAGCATTGCCGTAAAGATGCGGTCATGCGCGCCGTCTTTAAACCAGGGCATGGTGTTTAACGCAATCTGCCCTTGCCCTACGGCACGCACGCATTCCAGCGAATTCGCCATATGCCCGTTCGATATGAGGTTTTCCGGTTTTTGGCAGGGCATCCGTTCCCAGTCTTTGCCAAATAGGTAAACTTTTACGCCCCCTTCCGCCAGGGCCCGCACCGCTTTTTCCCGAAAATAAGTACGTATCCATAGGTCTACCGCAACCATCGTATGCATAGCCATACATAGCCCGCCCTCTGTCACATCCGGAATTTCACGCCTGATATATTCCTCGATCAGCGATAGCAATTCTTTCTCGGGATGATGTACAAACGCGTCTATAATTTCATAATAAAACGCCCGGTATTCTGGCTCCAAGCGGTCAAGCTGCTTTTCGATATTTACAACGGGCACATAATTGGCGATAAAGACTACCGGGTACGGGCGCATGGCCCATTGCCCAAGCGGCTGGCTTAACATAGGCGGAAGATCGCGCGCCGGCTGCGGCGCATTGCCTGCGGACGGCAGAAACGCGCACGGCACTTTTGGATAAAACCGCGCCATATACGCCGCATGGTCCCTGTCGATGCAAAATATCTGCATCTGCCAATCCGGCGACGCCATCCGCAGCTGCTGGTAATAATACATCGGATGGTCTACGATAATATTCAAGCAGCGGATGCCCTCTTTTTCCCAAAAACCTGTCATGCGATCCCCATCTGGCTCCCAGAGCTCTTCTTCCCCGCTATACCCGATAAAATTAAACGTGATAAATACCGCTTCTTTCCCTTTTACCGCCTGCCGCAGTTTCCATACGCCCAGCCCCAGCATTTTAAAATCCAGCCAGAAAACTTCATAGCCGCGCCTTTCGAATGTGTCTGCAAGCTGCCTGGAGAAAAATTCCAGCGTTTCCACCGCGTTTTTACTAAAAATAACCAGTTTACTCATATGCCTTTCCTCTTTTTCGTGCACTTTCTAAACTGTTTTATGTTTTTCCTTTGCTTTTTCGTGCACTTTCTAACTGTTTTTGTTTTTCCTTTGCTTTTTCCCGCACTTTCTAACTGTTTTTTCTTTGCTTTTTTCACAAGATTTTGCTACCATTTTTCTGCATTTTCTATCTTTTTTACCTTTGCTTTTTCCTTCACAAGATTTTGCTACCATTTTCCTATGATACGATTCGAAAGTTCCTTGTGCATTCTGTTATTTATCAAAAAGTGATCCCGTGGTAAAATGTAATACATACACCGCTTTACCACTTTTTCATTTGAAAGAAAGGATACCCTTCCCATGAAAATTTTACTAATCGCGATTAACGCTAAATACATCCATTCCAATCCGGCCGTCTATTCCTTGCAAGCATGCGCCGGCGCGTACGCTTCGCATGTAAAGATTATTGAATTTACAATCAACCAGCCGGTTTCTTATATGCTGCGTGAGATTTATAAAGAGCGCCCAGACGTCGCCGCCTTTTCCTGCTATATCTGGAACCGCAGTATCATCGCACAGCTTGTGCCTGATTTGAAAAAACTGCTGCCTGGGACGGACTTGTGGGCCGGCGGGCCGGAAGTGTCGTATGACGCCGCAAAAGCTATCGAAAACTGGCAGCTGCGCGGCGTTATGCGCGGGCATGGCGAATCTTCCTTTTACCGGCTCGCCATGTCCTACGCAACGGGCGGCGCGGGCAGCCTGCCCGCTATTTTGGACGGGGCAAGCGGAAAACAGATGACGCTTGATGAAATCCCGTTCTGGTACGAAGGCGCAGCGGACTTTACGCACCGCATTATTTATTATGAGAGCAGCCGCGGATGCCCGTTTTCTTGCAGCTACTGCCTGTCCTCAATTGAAAAGGCGATGGACTTTCGTTCGGTAGCGCGCGTATGCCGGGAACTGGATTTCTTTTTGGAGCGGCGCGTGCCGCAGGTAAAGTTTGTCGACCGTACGTTTAACTGCAAAAAAGCACATGCGCTGCCTATCCTGCGGCATATCCTGGAGCATGACAACGGTGTTACAAACTTCCATTTTGAGGTTGCCGCGGATTTATTGGATGAAGATTATTTCGTATTGCTGCAGCGCATGCGCCCGGGCGCCATCCAGCTGGAAATCGGCGTCCAGTCCACAAACCCGGATACTGTCGCGCAAATCCGGCGCACGATGGATTTTTCCAAAGTTGCCGCCGCCGTCAGCCGCATCCAATCCTGGCGCAACATCCATATCCACTTAGACCTGATCGCCGGGCTGCCGAAAGAAGGCCTGCGCAGTTTCCAATCCTCTTTCAACGACGTATATGAGCTGCGCCCCGAACAGCTGCAGCTTGGTTTCCTCAAAGTATTAAAAGGCTCGGCCATGGAATCCGAAGCGCCTTCCTATGGGCTTTTGTATACAAACGAACCTCCGTACGAAGTGCTTGCTACCAAATGGCTTTCCTTCGAAGACGTCTGCCGTTTAAAGATGGTAGAAGAGGTGCTGGAACGCTATTACAACAGCGGGCAGTTTTCCCATACGCTGGATTTTCTGTCCGCTTATTTCCATACGCCTTACGCCATGTACGACGCGCTCGCGTCTTGGTATGACAGCCGCGGGCTGTTTGGCATCCAGCCTTCCCGGATACGGAAATATGAAATCCTGCTGGAATTTGCGGTTTCCATTATTACGGCGTCAAAAAAAAGCGACGCCGGCCCGCAGGCCGACGTGTGCAGAGAATACCTTGCCTATGATATTTATTTAAGGGAGCATATGAAAAACCGCCCGGATTTTCTGCCTTCACTCCAAAGCTGGAAGGATGCGATACACGGCATCTTAAGCCAGGAGGCAAAGACGCATGCGCTTTTTCCGCAACTATCCCATTGCGGCTACCGGGAACTGACAAAAACGCTGCATGTGGAAATCTTCCCTACAATATTTGGCCAGCCTGCCGCAGGCGTGTTTTATTACGGCGCGCGCGACCCGCTGACTAATAACGGTATTGCAATTACCGTTCCCTTGCAAAGTAGGGAATGATCGAATCCTGAATGCTATGCACCAGACTTTGGAACCCAGATTTTCTAGTTTTTAAAGCTATGCACCGGCGCTGGAATCCGGCCTGCGCGGTTTACAAACGCGCTGCAGTCATAAGGGTTTACCGGCATAATCGGCGCATGGCCAAGCAGCCCACCAAATTCGACCGTCTCCCCCACGCCTTTTCCAATAACAGGAATGAGGCGTACGGCAGTCGTCTTTTGGTTAATCATGCCAATCGCCATCTCGTCCGCAATGATACCCGCGACCGTGGCCGCTTTCGTATCGCCTGGAATTGCGATCATATCCAGCCCTACCGAGCATACGCAAGTCATTGCTTCTAATTTTTCCAGCGTCAACGCGTGCGCCGTCACCGCATCGATCATGCCCTGGTCTTCACTGACGGGGATAAACGCGCCGCTTAGCCCGCCGACATAGGAAGACGCCATAATGCCGCCTTTTTTTACCTGGTCATTTAACAGTGCGAGCGCCGCGGTCGTACCCGGCGCCCCGGCATATTCCACACCGATCTCATGCAGAATATCCGCAACGCTGTCCCCAATAGCCGGCGTCGGCGCCAAAGACAGGTCGATAATCCCAAACGGTATCCCAAGGCGCCTAGATGCTTCCTGCGCAACAAGCTGGCCTGCGCGTGTAATTTTAAACGCGGTCTTTTTTATCGTCTCGCAGAGCACCTCAAAACTTTCGCCGCGCACCCGCTCCAGCGCGGTCTTGACAACGCCCGGCCCGCTGACGCCTACATGGATAACCGCGTCCCCTTCGGTCACGCCGTGAAATGCGCCCGCCATAAACGGATTGTCGTCCGGCGCGTTGCAAAAGATTACAAGCTTTGCGCATCCAAGGGAATCCCGCTCTTTCGTCCGCTCCGCGGTCTCTTTGACGATTTCGCCCATCAGGCGCACGGCATCCATATCGATCCCGGTCTTTGTAGAACCTACATTTACCGAACTGCATACAAACTCCGTCGTAGCAAGCGCTTTTGGGATCGAACGGATCAGGTTTTCATCCGCCGCCGTCATCCCTTTGGATACGAGCGCGGAATATCCGCCGATAAAGTTTACGCCCGTTGCTTTTGCCGCGCGGTCCAGCGTCTGCGCAACCATTACAAAATCATCCGGCGTCTTGCAGGCGGCTCCGGCAAGCAGCGCGGCCGGCGTGACGGAAATGCGCTTATTTACAATCGGGATGCCGTAGCTTTGCTCGATTTTTTCCCCTACCGGCACCAGGTCTTTTGCAACGGACGTAATCTTTTCGTATATTTTTTCATTTAACCGTTCCAGATCTGCGTCTATACAGTCCAGCAGGCTGATGCCCAGCGTAATCGTACGAACGTCTAGGTTCTCCTGCTCGATCATTTTATTTGTCTCTGCGACTTCCCCTATATTAATCATAATTAATTCTCCCGGACAGAATGCCTGTATGCAGGCTTTTTATTTTTATATGCGGTGCATTTTCTCAAAAATTTCTTCTTTCTGGCATTTGATACTGACCCCAATCTCCTGCCCAATCTGGTCCAGCGCTTCGGAACAGGTGGAAAAAGAGACTTCGGATGCGCCCATGTCTACGATCATCATCATATGGAAATATCCCTGCACAATCGTCTGCGAGATATCCAGCACATTGATGCGGTTTTCGGACAAATACGTGCATACCCTGGCAATTATGCCTACGGTATCTTTTCCCAGAACGGTTATAATTATTTTATCTGCTATTTTCTGCATGGTTTTCCCCTTTTGTGCTTATGCACAGATCATTTGCGACGGCTCTTCCCGTTTCGCCACATAGATTGGGAAATCATCCCCTTTGTACGGATTTTCCCCCATCGTAACTTCTAGGCGTACGGTTTCATATGCCAGCTCCGCATAATTGTTTTCTTTGCTAAGATGCCCTAGGACTACCGCCTTGAACTGGTCGTGCAGCAAGGAACCCAGAAGCTGCCCGGACAATACATTCGACAAATGCCCGCGCTCCCCTAAAATACGCTGTTTGAGCGGATACGGATAACGTCCCGTCTGAAGCATGCGCACGTCGTGGTTTGCTTCCAGCAACAGCAGGTCTATCTTCTGAAGCTGGCGGACCAGGTCGTCGTCGTATGTACCAAGGTCTGTAATGACGCCGATTTTATGGCAGCCGTCCTGCACCATATACGCCACCGGGTCGGCTGCGTCATGCGAAATCGCAATCGGATGAACCGTCATACCGCCAATCGGAAACTCCTGCCCCGGTACAATCGGATGCAGCAGGCTTTCTTCGATTTTTCCTACAGACTTCGTGGCAAGCACAGCGTCTAACGTCCCCTGCGTGCCATAAATCGGAATGCCGTAACGGCGCGCGATTACGCCAAGCCCCGCAATGTGGTCGATATGCTCGTGGGTAACCAGGATCGCTTTCATTTCAGCGGTCTTTAACCCGACCGAATTCAGCCCGGTTTCCACCCGCCTACCGCTGATCCCGGCGTCCACGAGCAGGTGGGAGCCCGCTGTGCCTACGCAAATACAGTTCCCACTGCTGCCGCTTGCTATACTACATAATTCCATAGTTAGAATTCCTTCCAGTAAATGTCGATTTTATCGCCGTTGTGCAACGTCTGCGTGTACTGCGCGTCGATATCATTGACTTTTGTAATCAGCATACGCCCTTTTGCCTGTGACAGGTCAAAAGAAAAGTGATCAAAAATATCTACAAAAATATATTCTTCTTTATTACCCAACGGGACGGTTTCCCCGTTTATCACAACCTGGAACTGCGGCTGTACGTCCGCAACGGATTGCGGAGGTTTCACGCTGGACGCCGCCGGCTGCTGGATGCCCGTTGTTCCAACCGGCTGCTGGACAGCTGCGCTCGGCTGGCTGCTCGTCGTTCCAATCGGCTGCTGGACAGCTGCGCTCGGTTGGCTGCTCGTCGTTCCAGACGGTTGCTGACCGGATGCTGACTGCCAGATACTGGCCGTTCCAGACGGTTGCTGACCAGCTGCTGGTTGACGGTTACTGGTCGTTCCAACCGGTTGCTGACCGGATGCCGTCGGCTGGTTGCTCGCCGTTCCAACCTGCTGCTGGATGCCGCCAGACGATTGGCTACGGACAACCGCTCCAGATAGATCCGGCTGTGCCCCGAGCCTTGACGGCTGGCTGCTCGTTGATACGTCTGACTGCGGCTGCACGCTGGATGATACGCCAGACTGCGGCTGTGATACGGACGCGGCCGGCCGGCTGCCGGTTGCTACAGTCGGCTGTGGTATGCCAGCTGCTGATTTTTGGTTTCCAAATTCCCCAGCCTGCTGCGCCTGCATATTGCCGGTCTGTTGCCGGTTGCCTACCGCTTCGGCCGGTAGTGGCTGCACACCAGTAGTCGACTGCCGACCAGCCGTTGTTCCGGTTGGCTGCACACCAGCGTCTGGCTGTCGGCTACCGGACGCTGCGCTCGGCTGCACACCGGCGCCTGGTTGCCGGATATCGGACGCTACGTTCGGCTGCACACCGGCGCCTGGCTGCTGGCTACCGGACGCTACGTTCGGCTGCACACCGGCGCCTGGCTGCTGGCTACCGGACGCTACGCCCGACGGCACACCGGCGCCTGGCTGCCGGCGGTTGCTTGCAGCCCCCGTAGGCTGCGACAGCATACCGGCTGCCGGCTGCATGCGATCAGTACTTCCCTTCACCTGCGGCTGCACCCCGCCTGCCGGCTGCGCCTGGGTTGGGCCGGTCAACGCCATATGCGTAGCGCCCTCGATTGCCTTCCGCTCTTTCGCCTCGATTTTTTTTACTTCAGCCTTTGCTGTAGCCGTTTCATCCTCATTTGCCCGTGTTTGCGCAGAAATGACAGCCGGCTGCGCCTGCGTGCCCACGGCTGGCAGCTGCGCCTGCGCGCCCGCCGCCGGCAGCTGCGCCGGGGTGCTCCCTGCAGCTGTCTGACTGTCCTGGTCGCCGATTTCCATAATTGCAGCCAGGTTCTTCGGCAATGCTTTCGGATACGCGTCTTGGGGCGTGGAGCGGTAATTTAGCACCGTCCAGTCAACGCTGAAATTTTCATATACAAGCGCCTGCAGCCCCTCGACACGGTTATTGACCAGTATATCCGCATAAGGGTCTAATTCCACGTCCATAAATTCCGCAAGCTGCGCCACTGTATAAAAGCTCCTCGTTACAACGGCGTCCCCCTCTTTTATCTCATACGTAGGCGGCTCCAGGATGCCGTTTACTTCCACGTACCTCGGGCAGGTAATCATCCTTCCGTTTACTTCAAATACAATGGTGGAGCTTTGGTATTCGTCCAGTTCGCCGACGGTATAATGCGCCTGCTCGCCGGCCGTTGAAGGTTCTATCGTAATATAGCAGTTCGGTTCAATCGGGTCGTTGATCGACGCCGGCTTGTCGTTCATCCTTACGACTGCTGCCTCGCCGACTTCCCCGCGCGCAATCCGCGGCCGCCCGTTTACGGTATAATTGATTTCCCGTCCGCGTTTTGGAAACAGCTGCCCGTTCGGGAACCCCGCCTGGATCGCCGCGTCTACGATCGTCAGCTTATTATTATCGTACAGCTTTAGCCGTTCCCCGTTAAAATGTACCATAATAAAGTTATTTTTCTGTTCGTAGTAATTCAGGCAAATGCCAATCGGCGTAACGAGCAGCGGGTCTTTGTGGATATCCTCCTGTACAAACGTAACCGTTTTAAGCACTTCTTCCCCGCGCAATGCGACGCGCTCTTGCGGCAGCTCCAGCTTCTTGGCAAGCATGTCGGCAAACCCGTGGATTTTCCCGCCCCCGCCGACGATAAATGTAGCGCTGACGGTCTGGTCGCCATTAAGCTCTTTGATTTTACCAGCGATGTCGGTTGTCATCTGGTCTACCAGCGGGTCGGTCAGTTTCCATACTTCTTCGGACTTGATCTTATGCTGGAGGCTCATAATGTCTTCGAATTCAATTTCCGCGTCTTCGGCGGAAGACAGCTTAATATGTTCCGCCATCTTAAAATCAACGAGGTAATGCTGCACAATCGTCTCTGTCAGCTCATCCCCGGCAAACGGGATCATGCCGTACGCAATAATGCTGCCGTCCTTTGTCAGGGAAATATCGGATGTGCCCGCCCCAACGTCCACCAGCGCGATATTTAACATCCGGAAGTTTTCAGGCACCGCAATATCCATTGCGGCGATTGGCTCCAACGTCATATTGGCAACCGTAAGCCCGGCGAACCCGACCGCCATATACAGCCCGTCCACGACGTCTTCCGGCAAAAAGGTAACGATGATCTTTTCCGATATTTTATCCGCCTTGTGGCTTTCGAGATTGGAAAAAATTTCGCCGTTCAGATAATATTTCATAATCGAATAGCCGACGCAGTAAAATTTATAATTTGTATCGTTTTTTTCTTTCAGCTCCTGCGCGGCTTTGTCCACGCCGAGCAGATCCAGCGTATGGATATGCTCCCTTGTCACAATCGTCTCTTCCGGGAACTCGTACTCTACCTCGGTAGTTACCGTCTTTAGCACGCGTCCGGCAGCAGCGATACATACTTCCGTCAGTTCCTCACCGATCTGGTCTTCCAGTTTTTCTTTGATTAGGGAAATGGTACGCCCCACACGGCCGATATCGTGAATCTGCCCGTCCAGCATCGCCCGCGTCTCATGCTCTTCCATATGCTGCGCGACAACGATAAATTCTTTGTCTTTTTTATAGCCTACCGTGCCTACGACATTGCGCGTACCGATATCCAGCCCAAATACAAACTGTTTCTTCTCTTCTTGCGTATCCTGTTGCCCGCCTGTTCTTCCCATCTGTTTCTCTCCTTTACCACGCAGCAGCTGTGCCAACTGCAAATATACCTGTCCGATCGGGCCGTTATTGTCGATAATGACCCTGCAGTGCCTGCGGTATTCCACATCCGGTAGCTGCGACGCAAATATCTGCTCCACCTTCTCCTCAGAATAACCGCGGCCCTCCATCAAGCGCCGCTTGCGGTTTTCCCGTGTTACATAAATATACCACAATTCATCGCATATTTTATCGTAGCCTTCCTCAATTAATAGCGCCGCCTCCAGCACTACATAATCCGTGACGCCCCGCAGCCGCTCTTTTTCCACTTCTTTCAAAATATATTCTTTTACTGCCGGATGGACGATCTGATTCATCTTTTCCCGTTTGGCGTCGTCTGCAAAGATCACTTCCGCCAGCCGTTTGCGGTTAATCCTGCCGTTGTGAAGCCAGATTTTTTCCTGGGCAAATTCCTTTTGCAGCCTGACGTAACAGTCAAATCCCGGTTCCATAATACTGTGGGCAATTTCGTCCGCGACCAGCGTCCTTACCCTGTAATTTTCCCTCAGATAAGCCAGAATCGTGGATTTCCCCGCCCCGATTCCGCCTGTAATACCTATAAATTTCATCCCGCTCTCTCCTAATACCTTAACCAGCCCGTAGGCAGCCGTGTGCATCATGCGCGCGGTATGCCTGTCCTATATGCGACAATTCCGGCTGCACACGCGATACGCGCTATTTGGCCTCATACCAGTTCGCGCCGCTGTGCATGTCTATCTCCAGTGCGACTGACAGATCCGCCGCACGGTGCATCTCTTCGTCCAGGATTTTTTCTACCTGCCCGACCTCTTCTTTTGCGGCCTCTACCAGCAATTCATCATGCACCTGCAAAATAAGCCGCGACTTAAGCCCTTCTTTTAAAATCCTCTCATGCACGCGGTTCATGGCTATTTTGATGATATCTGCTGCTGTTCCCTGTATCGGAGAATTCATTGCAACGCGCTCCCCAAACGAACGCTGCATAAAATTGCTGGATTTTAGCTCCGGTACCGGACGGACCCTGCCAAACATAGACGCTACCATCCCGGTTTCCTTTGCATCTGCGACCATCCGGTCCAAAAACGACTTCACGCCCGGATAGGTCGTAAAATACTGCTCAATATACTCCTGCGCTTCTTTTCTCGTAATACTCAAATCCTGGCTTAGCCCAAATGAACTGATACCGTAGACGATTCCAAAATTTACGGCTTTTGCATTGCGCCGCTGCAAATCTGTGACTTCATCAAACGGAGTATGAAAGACCTGTGACGCCGTCATCCGGTGGATATCCTGCGCCTCCCGGTACGCCTGGATCAGGTTTTCATCCGCCGACATATGCGCCAGCACGCGCAGTTCGATCTGGGAATAATCCGCGTCCAGAAATACATATCCTTCCTTCGGCAAAAACACTTTGCGGATCAGCCGGCCCAGCTCCATACGGATTGGGATATTCTGCAGATTCGGCTCCGTACTGCTCAGCCGCCCGGTCGCTGTGATCGTCTGGTTAAACGTCGTATGAATCCGCTGGTCTTCTCCGATAAACGCTGCCAGCCCGTCGGCGTATGTCGATTTTAATTTCGCAAGCTGCCGGTATTCTAAAATCTGCGCAACGAACGGGTAGTCCGGCGCCAATTTATCCAGCACATCCGCAGCCGTCGAATAGCCGGTCTTCGTCTTTTTGCCATAAGGCATTTTTAATTTCTCGAATAAGATGACGCCTAGCTGTTTCGGGGAATTGATATTGAACGTCTCCCCTGCGCCTTCATAAATCTGCTGCTCCAGCTGCGCGATACGCCCTTGGAGCTGTTCCCCGTACAACTTAAGCGCATCCGCGTCAATACGTATCCCTTCTTTTTCCATATCGGAAAGCGTATATACAAGCGGCATCTCAATCGTATTGAACAGCTCTTTCATCCCGGCCTCTTCCAGCCTGCGCGCAAGCGGCCCCATCGCGTGGTACGCGGTAAACGCCGGGTAGCAGGCCAGCTTTAAGAATTCCTGCGGCGCCTGCACCATCGCGTCCCGGTAATGGGCCTTCCCAATCAGTTCTGCCTGAGACGGAAATAATTCGCCCAGGTAGTCTTTTGCAACTTCTTCATATCCATAATTATTCTTCAGTGGGTTTAATAAATATGCGGCGACCGTAACGTCAAAGAGCCGGCGCTGCGCCGGGATCGTGACAAATTTCAACAGGCGCTTGATATCAAACGCCGCTACGCGGTTTCCGGCGGTCAGTACCTGCCCAAGCCGATCGAACAGATAATCCGCCGTCAGAAACCCTTCCTGGCGGATCAAAAATACGCTGCAGCCGGTGTTTCCCGTTTTCCCGTCCGTTTCGGGCACCGCAGCCGCCAAAGCGTATAGCACGCCGTTTTCCTCAACGGCATGCACCGCGGACTGCTCCGCTTTTCTTAGCCTGGCAAATACTTGTTCCGCTTCTTCCAGCTGCGTCACTTGCGTAATCCGCCCGGTATCCAGCGCCAGTTTTGCCTGTCCCCCACCTGCCGCCTGCCCTTGCATATGCTTTTGGAAACGGGCCATCATATGTTTAAATTCCAGCCGCCGGCACATCTGGAAAGCCTCCGGCGTATACAAGCTGCCCAGCCGCGCGCTTTCCAGTTCGTATTCGATATCCGCGTGGACGTCAATAGTCACAAGCTTTTTAGAAAACTGCGCCTTTTCATAATTTTCCCGGAAAGATTCCCGCACCTTTGTTTTTGGCATTTCATCAATATGCGCATACGCGTTTTCAATGCTGCCGTATTGGCTGATAATCTTAACCGCTGTCTTTTCCCCGATCCCCGGCACGCCCGGCACATTGTCCGAAGTATCGCCCATCAGCGCTTTTACGTCAATAAATTCCGTCGGCGTGACATGGTATTTTTCCATGACCTGCCCGGCGTTGTAGTCTTCTACTTCCGTCCCTGTTTTTTTTGTCTTTGGAACCCGTATTTTAATCGTTTCCGTTGCAAGCTGGAGCAGGTCGCGGTCGCCGGATACGATCGAGACAAGCACCCCCTGGCCCTGCGCGCGCGCCGCGACGGTTCCAAGCAGGTCATCCGCCTCATAGCCGGCTTTTTCTATCATCTTTATACCCATAGCATGCAGCATTTCTTTCATTAACGGAACCTGCTCCCTTAGCTCAGCGGCCATTGGCTTTCTGGTCCCTTTGTACTGTTCATACATTTTATGCCGAAACGTCGGCTCGTTTACGTCAAACGCAACCGTTAGATAATCCGGCTGTTCTTCGTCCAGTATTTTAAATAATATATTTAAAAACCCAAAGACCGCATTTGTATGGATGCCCTCGGAATTCGACAAGTCCGGAACACCAAAAAAGGCCCTGTTTAAGATGCTGTGACCGTCTATTAAAACTAATTTTTCACTCATGGAGCGGCTCCTTTTCTGCTACTGTTTCCATCCACTGTTCGTTAAAAACTCTGTCTGATGCATGCTTTCCAACACTTCATCTTTATCTGTCGCTAATCTGAAGCCTTATTTGCAGCCTTCATCTGTAGCTTGATCTGAAATTTAATCTGAAACTTCATTTGCAAATTCATCTAAATTTTAATCTGCAAATTCATCTAAATTTTAATCCGCAAATTCATCTAAATTTTAATCTGCAAATTCATCTAAATTTTAATCTGAAACTTCATCTGAGATTTCATTTCCATCTTCATCGTAAAGCGTAAAAAACTTCGTATCGATCTCAGGGTAAGAGCGTTTCAGTGAGATCGGCTTGCCGCTGTTGTTCAAAAAGCAGTGCTCGCTCTCCGCTACCGCGCGCAATTCGCCGGTTTCTTTATCTGTTATATGGTACCCGATTTTCATTTTGATACCGTTATAGGCGATGATCCTGGCTTCTATCACTACTGTATCACGGAAACGTACCATACTCTTATATTCACAGGATACTGACAAAACCGGGCTGATAATCTCCATTTTCTCCATCGCCTGATAGCTAAAACCCATCTGGTCCATCAGCTCCATCCTGGCCTCTTCCATCCAGTGGATATAATTGGAATGGTGGACAATCCCCATCTGGTCGGTCTCGTAATATTGCGTAACTCGCTCATACGGGCGGATTTTTACTTTCTGCCTTTCATATGGTTTGATCCTCGTATCTTTTACTGACATGTAATCACCTTCCTGACTTTTATCCTGTTTTTTCTGGCCCTTCTTAAGCGTTCCGGCTTTTGCCCGAATCCCACGCTTTTATGCGGTTGCCTATACGCACTTTATTATGCCACAGAGATTTTGCAATTTCAAGGCTTTGCCATTTCAAGAACCACGGTTTTCTTCTATATAAGCCTCCAAAATCCTTGCCGCAATCCCCACCATTTCCTCGCAAGGGCGTTTTTTGTAATATTCTTCGGTACGCTGGCTTGGCACCGGGCTGTTGTCCCGTCCGGCTGCCCCTAAAAGTTCCCGGCAGATAATGGAGCCCGTTTCCGCTTTAAACCGTGCCGCCAAGTCCTGAATCCTGGCGTAATGTTCCTTTTTCGCCTCGTAATCTTTCGGGACGTCATAACCGTATAATGCGCCCGCTACAAAAAACATGCCGCTGACTGTCCCGCATACTTCCCGCAGCCTGCCCATACCGCCGCCAAAAGACGACGCCAGCCGTACCGCCTGCCGCCTGTCCATCGCCATCTCATCGCAAAAAGCCGCAACGACAGCCTGCGAACAGTTATACCCTTCCCGAAACAGCGCCCTTGCCTGCTCTTCTTTTCGCGTCATTGTAAAACCTTCTTTCCTGCGCCCGTTGTCCAGGCGTACCTTTTTCTTCCATTATATAGTGAACTACCAGACGTACGACCCGGCTGTAGCTTTGTATCCCGTCTTCCACGCCGTTCATCGTCAGATTGGTTTCCAAAAATACATCGGTCGCCTGATTGACCGTTTCGGTCGGCAGCACCGCTTTTTGCTCCACCTGCTCCCATTGCCTGTCCGTTAAAAACACATCGTCCGCCTGCACCTGCGCGCTCGGCTGCGCCAGTTCCCGCCGCACATCCTGCGGCACGCTGGAACGCACCTGCCTAGCCAGATATCCGAGCACACTTAAATATCCGGAATACTGCAAATACAAATCATCCGATTCGATGCAGGCGACAAAACCGAAATAATTGGCCTCGTCCTCCAAGATAATGCCTTTGAGATGGGCAAATTCGTGGCAGACCGTCGCCGGTACGTTGACCGGGTACATAACGGTATTATAATTAGCTTCCATCGTAAATGGAAAATAAATACCAAGCAGGTGCTGCTGGCTCATAAACCCAGATGCGCGTATCGGCTTCGGGTCGGGATAATAACCGGATAAGTACGGATACCGCCCGCCCTGCGCCTGCATCGCCTGTTTGCACTGTTCATAAAGCGCCTGCCGCGAGCCGCCATATACGGCATATCCGTTGTTGTCGCGCTGCATCTGCCCGGCCAGGCTATTTGCCCGCTCTACCACTTTGGTATAGGCTTTCACCAGCTCCTGGCTGCCATAGTCCTTTGCTATATCGTAATATTGTGTCTCTACAGTAGACGCATGATACAGCATATAGCAATTTAACGTCTCCGTCCCATATACATACAAAAGAATCCAGCAAAGGCCGCGCATATACCATCCACCGGCCCGGCGTTTCTTTTGCACACCGCCTGCCTTTTTATATTTTACCACATGCCAGACGGCCACTGGGAGCAGCAGCACGCCCACTATGGCGTAGCAGACGCCAATTACAATCAGCACTTCCCCGACGGACCCGGAAAACAGATTGGACAGCCTGCCTAACGTCCCTGTCCAGACCGGAAATACGTGTAGCCGGTACCAGTTGGTAAATGCTTCAAAGCTGCGCGCAAGCAGGTTCAACCCGGTAAAAACCAAAAACAGCGCGAGCCATGCTGCCGTCTGCAGGCTGCATATCATTTTCTTCTGTTTCACGCCGCCCCCTTTTTCTATCATTATATTTGCCGGATGCCCCGTTTTTATTCTGTGATAATTTTCCTTAGTCATCTTAACACAGCCCACGCAAAATATCCAGTATTTTTCCTTTCCCAAATAGAGGGCGGCATGTTTCAGCCTGGAACTTTTCATGGGGTGGGGATATCCCTTAAAAATAAGAAATAATAGGTTGTTATCCGGCAAACTGTGTATATTTTTGTATCCCGGACGCCGGAACCAGGCAGCAGGCCCGTCCTGATGTTCCGCTCCGGAATGCAAGAAGTCCTAGGCATTCTGCGAAAGTATT
>CASUON010000050.1 GCA_949457475.1 uncultured Lachnospiraceae bacterium | reverse complement strand
TATGACACTCCCTGATATTGCTATAAAATCTAACCGCACAGGTGGAAATTTTTTGTAAACGATACTGCAAACGCTTGTTTCTGCTTTCGGTTCTGACAATGCTTTTTGTAGTGGCGTTATCCGGCGTACATGTGTCTGCTGTTTCGGCCGCAGAGCTGGCAGTGAAGAAAAAGGACATTGCTATTGCCGATACTTATAAAATCAAGTTGAAGGATAAAAACAAGCTGGCATCTTTCCATTATACCAGCAGTCAACCTGAAATTGCGGCAGTCACCAAAAAAGGCATTGTCACAGGCAAAAAGGCCGGGACCGCGAAAATAACGGTAACACAGATACTTAATAAAAAGAAATCGGTAATCGGTACGTTGGCAGTTACGGTCAAAGAAGCAGAGCTGGCGGATTTAGATTCCATGGAACAAGGCCCGCCTGCGTTATGGCACCAGCCGGGATACTACCGTTCGTTATATAACAGCGGTACGCCGGACTACCTTGATGTGGGAATCAAGTATATGCATTATCGGAATCCGCAGGCAGAGTATTGGTATAGCAGTGGTGACGAGGCAAAACTGCTTTTGGAAAAAGACGGCGCCGTTGTAGATACTTTTGGCGAATGTACCGTAGAAGTGTTTGTGCATGAGACTTACCGAAAGAAGACAAGGACGGTAGGTTCTGTGGAAGTCTTAATCATTGGCCCACATCTTGCCAATGATGCGTATACCTGGGAGCTTGCCAAGGGCGATACGCTGAATATCCGCTCGTATATTCGAAGCAGGAAGTACAGGATACAGATATCGGATTCGGCAAAGCCGGATGCGGCAGCTGTAAACAATATCAGTGAAGAATCTCTTTATAGAGGAGATGAAGTGCTGGCTTTTGAAGACCTGGACGATTCTAAGTACGGCAGGCTGCGGGCAGTAGGGGTAGGTTCCCGCTACCTGCATGTATTTATGTACGATTATATGCAGCAGAAATATACGGATGTGTTTGGTTCTGCGAAAATTAACGTTACCGATGTGCAGGAAGCGGAGTATATAAAACTCTATGACCGCGAGGGGAAGATTATATGCAATCATTCCGGGGACAGTATGCTTATAGATGCCTACAATACACATGACGTACCTTTTTATACGGTTCCATACAAATATTGCGGTTCATATGAAATAACCAGTTCGGATGAATCGGTAGTAAAAGCGGTACTGGTCAAGTCTTCCTATGTACATGATATGGAAAGTACGTCCGGGTGTATTTATCTGACTGCCTGCCACCCGGGAACGGCGGAGGTTACTTTGAAAGCAGGCGGGGCGGAAACTACGTTGCGTGTAACGGTCAACGAACAGAGGGTTCGTACGAATGATATTTATTACATGAGAGCGTATTTTACGTATGACGGAACGATAGACCCGAAAAAAGTGGCGGTGGATTCTTCTGATCCGTCAGTGGCTGTAATGGAAATAGAAGAAGAGGTCATACAAAAACAAGCATATCCCAATTGTATAAAAGGGGAATTCAGGACCGGGGCAAAACCAGGTTCAGCTACGCTACGTGTTACTTATGATGATACGGTACTTTACTGCATTACGGTTCATGTGGAAAAGCCGTAAGGCAGTTTATGGCAGCAGGAAGGGAAGCAATGTATGGGAAATCAATGTATGGGAAAGAAAAACCGTAATTTATGTGCGCAATTATTGAAGTCTGCCGATTTACCAAACGCACGGGCATTAAATACGATACGGCAGCGGCAAAGGTTACCGCTTATAAGTATAAAAGAAGGATGCAGCAGGCCGGTATACAGGATGCTCTTTTTATTGGCCTGCGCAGTTATGCTGCTTTCGTCCGTCCAGCCGTCAGCGGCAATGGAACGGCGTGGGGCGCGCTTAAGCAGAACAAGTATATATCTGGGTGTTATGGATATGCAGTGTATTGTAATTGATTATGAAAATCCGAACGCGGTATATACCTATACCAACAGCAACCCCAAGGTGGCGTCTGTATCAGAAAAAGGTTGTGTGACCGGCAGGAAACCCGGCAAGACAGAGATTTTGGTCGAACAGTCTGTGGGCAATCAAACAACGCAAGTTGGTACGGTGACTGTAACGGTGAAGAAAGCATATGTCAGGGGCAGCCTGGACTACCGCCCTTATAAAACACTGACTAGTCAACCCGGATATTACCGCAGTAGATATGAAGCAGGCGACCCCGAACATGTTATGTATGATATAAGGTTTGATATTGCTTATTATAACCGAAAGGCTGTTTACCATTTTTATTCCAATGATAAAAAGAAGCTGGTTTTGGATACAAACGGTGACGTCATGGGTACTGGAGGCGCTGGGGCAGTCCGCGTCACTGTGAAAGAGACTTATAAGGATAAAACGAGAAAAGTCGGGTCTTTTACGCTGCATATCGAACATCCGTCGATGGATGTCCCGGAGCCTGCATGCGAACTGGTCAAAGGGCAGTGGAGGAACGTAGAGGCTTATCTTCGCAATTGCCAGAAATATATGATACAGGTAACGGATACGCCGCAGCCGGACATAGAAGCAGTGGCGGCAGCTGCCGACGGGGAATACATGCCTGACCAGGCGGACGATGTGCTGCCTATAAAAGGCGGGCCATGGCCGAAGATGTATGCGGCAGAAATCGGCACACGTTACCTCCATGTATTTATGTATGATTATACACAGCACAAGTATGTGGCGCATTTAGGCTCTGTCAAAGTAAATGTACGTTTCTGCCAGATGGAGTTTTCCATGCATCCACAAGGTTATCCGCAAGAGCGCTACAATAATAAGGACGGCTTTCTATTACGTGCATACAGCAGCGCCAAAGAGCCGTTTACGATGAATCAGGAATATGCGAAATTATCGTTATCGGTTAGCGATTATGAATATCTGGACGAAATCGGCACAAAGGGATTGGAAGTATCTAGTTCAGACGAATCTGTGGTCAAAGCAGTGCCAGACCGTCTTATGGATTACATCTCATATACTGGAAACCTGTTTCTAACCGCATACCGGCCGGGCACTGCTGTTGTTACGTTGAAAAAGAATGGGGCGGAAACTTCATTTAAAGTAACCGTCAAACCGGTGGCAGTCTATACAAATAGCAGCTGCCAGGCCAGGGCTTATCTTACATGTGACGAAACAGTCCGCAAAAAAGATATTGTGCTTGCATCTTCAGACCCGTCGATTGCAGTGATGGAGACGTTATGGATCAATGACCCCAATTTTAATGGCTCAGAAGTCAAAGACGCTGGTTTTCGTATTATTACAAAAGACGCGGAAGGGCCGGTTACGCTAACGGCTTCTTATGAGGGGAGAGAAATTTACGCTGTTGTCCTTGATGTGCAGAAAAATAGAAATTTATGATATTTTGATTTAAAAACCATTGATGGTATGATAGGTATGGACATAAGAGCGATATCAACGAACACGAAGGAGAGCTATGGAGATAGTATATAAAGCACATATCAATGAAGCAACGAAACAGATACAGACTGTGAAGGAACACAGCGAGAATACAGCCGGATGGTGCCGCAAATTTGCAATTCCTGTACTAAAGGATTTTATGTATGATGGGGATTCCGCTCCCCATACCCTCGGCTTTACATTTGACAAATGCAAAGCAATTTGGCTGCTGTTAAAAATAGCAGCAGCATGACAGCGAAACTGTCATGGAAAATACAAAGAATTAACGATAGGAAAAATAACCTTGCCAAAACATTGGAGTTGTATTTCACCAGCCATCCGCATGAAATACCGCCGCTTATTCATTTCTTCAAAAACAGGCATAACCGCCTGCAACCAATCAAAAAAGAACGGCCATACAGCTTTTGACCCGATAACGGTGGAATTCGATGATGGTCTGGAACCTTTCGTCTTCTTACCATTCACGCACCGCCCCTGAAAGGTCGTTTCTGCGCGTTTGCCTTGGGCGTTTATGTACAACCGCATGGCTTTATGGCTATGCGGTGTTTTTTGAGTATTCGTGGAATGGCGGACAGGCTATCTGCAAGTTGTTACTTTATGCATCAGAAACATCCGCCGGAGCAGAAAGGCATGGCAAGCCTTAAGCCTTTATTGCTTCGTTCCTGTTTATTGCAACGAAAAAGAGCCTGTTTAACGACTGGCTCTAAAGTCTGCATGGTTTATATCACTTCCAATATTTTCTGACTTCTTCTTCTGACTTCTGCAAAGAAAGGTTGAATTTTTCGGCTATACGTTGGATCGTATCCTGCAATGGCAGATTAAACTCCCTATAGGTTTCAACAGAACCCTCTATTTTACCTTTTATTTCAATTTCTTCAAGAGCTTGGCACATATTGACCTCCTTTCCTTCTTGAAACTTTATCTTCGAATTTGTTATCATGCTGATCACTTCCGCCGCCTGCCGTTCCAGGTTACGGAAATTATTATCTTTCTGCACTACTTCCAGCAGTTTTTCACTATCTTTGGAATATTTAATATACAATAGCACCTCTTTTAAACTTGACTGGAATTCTTCGATTTCTTCCTCTGGCATATTTCCGGGCGCAATCAGGTTAACTTTGTAATCCGGCACATACTGCATGACCGCATCATCTGCGGCAGAATACATTTCCCGTAATGTCAATGGACCATCCCATTTTTCAGCTGAGTAAAAAACCGTAAGCGTCACCACTGGAAGGAGCTTATCTGTCTTGTAAAATCCACTCAGGTATTCATCCTGCGATGGTTTGTATGCCCTTGCGTCAGTGCGGCCTTTCCTTGCCCGGCTGTGTGACTTTGCTGTTTCTGACACCTGGTGCGCAAGCTGCATAAAATCATACAGGCCATTTTTGACAGGCAGGGCATAGTGGATATCGCTGGCATTTTCTATCCCCATGATACAGTACGCCGTATTCCCATCGGTCATCACAGTCTTTAACACATCCCTATATTTCTGTTCCGGTACGCCTGCGTCGCCGTTTCCATATGGGACGGCAATTTCTGTGGTATCCAGTTCTTGTAATTGTTCCGGTTTGATCACACGCTTGCCGTGATATAAAAATTTGTTAAAACAGTCAGCAAACACAATTGGATCGCGCATATATTCCTTTGTTACAGCATCTATTTTCCCCAATTTCCCACCGCCTTGCTATTTACCTATTTTATAAAATATGCCTATATTGAAATCGCTTACTCTTAATACATCATAACATCTTTTGACTTGTTTTACATCATTTTTTTACATTTCTTTCAATATTTTATACGGAATAGCCTTCTGGCTGTCTTTTTTTCTCAAATTTATGCTTTCTGCTTCTTTATCGCTCCTGTGCATTTGCCCATGTGAGATAAAGAAGTAAAAGAAGTAAAAGAAGTGTAAAAAATTTTTGCCGTTCCCTGTCCGGCTGACTGCCGGACGGGTCAGGCTTTAGTCGGGCAACTCTACCTTGCCGATAAAAGAGTAATACTTAATACCATAATAACAGCGGAAAGGCGCATGGAACAGTAAATTGTAAACCATGCGTCTTTTTTTGCATCCAAAAGGAGAAATATGAACAACAATATTCAGACCACTACCACAGGACAGACGCTGCCCTGTATACAAAAGACGATTGGCAAGATAAAGTATTTAGTCGAGGTACATTTTTCTGACACAAGTACCCAAAGCGTAGAGGACAAGCTAAAGCGTGTCATTCTCCATGACTTAGAGCATGGAAAACAGGGCAACCCGAAAAAAAGTGATGGAAAATGATGAAAAAGTAAAAAGCTCTTGACAAACAGCAACAGGAAAAACCGCGTAGAACATATTGGTGTAAAAGAAACGTATGATCCGGAAGGCGTAATTATTATACAAGATGTAGCGGTCGCGCCCTGCGTGGGCGTGTGAATAGAAATTGTATGTATGTTGTTCGATAAGATATTATAGCACGTTAAGTAATACGGCCCAAAGACGAGTAACGGTTGGTATTTAAAGACGCACAGAGGCTGTTTGAAAAACTCGCCGGAAAAAGGTGCAGGCCATCCGTTGTTATAAAAAACACGAAAAAGAACGCACCATGGAGGAAAACTGGATGTGGCTGGTGACAACGGATGAAACGGCGCACTATCAGATTTTATGGAAGATCATGCATAAAAGGGAGCAAAATTATTTGACATAAGGCACAATATAGAAGTAAAATAAAAAACATTAGAAAAAGAGCGGAACGCATGGAAAAATAAGGCGCAAAGTATTGTTATAATAGGGTCAAAAGGGCCAGCCTTGACGAAGGAAAGGAGAATAAAATGGGGGTAATCGAGATGACAGAAAAAGAAAGGCAAGATACTAAGATGGCTCAGCTGTATGAGCTGAGGTTGATTTTCACACAAGGGGAAAAGAAAGAGTATACGACTGAAGAAATTGTTGAATTACTGGATAAAATAGCAACAGCAGAGGTTCAGAAATAAAAGCCGAGAGACTAACAGAAAGAGCGGGCTTGCCACCGCTCTTTTTTGTATTTATACCCCTGTATTTGCCCCATTTGCGCATTTTAATTCCGTGGACGTTTTTACCGTCAGTTTACAACTATTTAGAAAAATAAAAATGCATTTAGTACTTCACCTGATCTGGGATATATTGGCTCAGATGACGGAGCGTATCATTTTTATTATGTTATTCATTTGATTACCGCGATATTTTCAATAGCTAGCAACTTCTCCTTTTTGTCGATCCCACCGGCGTATCCAGTTAAATCCCCATTGGCCCCGATTACTCTATGGCAGGGGATAATAATGGATATGGGATTACGCCCAACAGCCCCTCCGACCGCCTGTGCGGACATGCGGGCAATCCCCTTTTGCTGTGCAATTTCCTTAGCGAGGGCGCCATAAGTAGTCGTTTTTCCATAGGGAATTTCTCGCAGCAGTTTCCAGACCGAAAGCTGAAAAGGTGTACCGGCCAGATGAAGGGGAGGGCAAAAAGCCGGTTCTTTGCCCGAAAAGTAAATCTCCAGCCATTGTTTTGCCTGGTCGAAAACAGGTAAATGCTGTTCTTTATGTTCTGCGCCAAGGCGGCGCGTTTCATATTTCTCTCCGTCGAACCATAAGCCGGTCAGGCCGGTTTCGTCAGCAGTCAAAGTTATCTCGCCAATCGGCGAATGATAGTAATTCATAGATTGCATCTTTCGTACCTCGTTTATTCTTTTTCCGTATTTTCCAGTTTCATCCATCCGCGCATAGTTTGCTGCCGTATTCCTTTGCAACCAACGTCTGCCCCTATTATACGCCATGGGACGCCAATTGGGCAAGCGCGGTTTTTAGGCTGTGCCCAAGACGCCGTAAATGAAAACGATTGGAAACAAAAACTGGCGGTGTTATAATAAAACAGATATAAGAACAACCAACAGGAGGTTTTGGAAGATTGAAACAAGAGAAACAAACGGAAAAAAACCAGGCGCTGGAACCAGGCGCCGCAAATATGCAAAAGGGAACACACACGCTAATTTCTGGCAGTAACGCGGTAGAAGATACGAAACCGAAACCCGTACAGCCTGCCGGCGCTGAGATATGGGGGAGGGAACAAATATACCGGGGGAATCTGCTGCTTGTCAATCAACAGTATCCATACAAGGGACGGCGTACCGAAAACCTGGTACCGGTCGATGCCCGATTTCCGGGGATTTGCCTGCGCCTGGAAGCCGCAAACGCATTGCGGCTTATTTTTAAAAAAATTTTATGCGCAGATGCGATTGTGCCTGTAAGCGGCTATCGTTCCCTGGAAGAACAAACGGATATTTACCGGACATCTTTAGAAGAAAATGGGGAAGATTTTACAAGACAATATGTTGCGCTGCCTAACCATAGTGAACATCAGACCGGCCTTGCGATCGACTTGGGGCTGAATCAAAAAGAGATCGATTTTATCCGCCCGGATTTTCCTTATAATGGCATCTGCGAAAAGTTTCGTGAGGCTGCCCCAGGATATGGGTTTATAGAGCGCTATGCAAAGGAAAAGGAACAAATAACCGGGATTTCGCATGAACCGTGGCATTTTCGTTATATCGGATACCCGCATTCGGAAATTGCCAGCCAGCATGGTTTTGCGTTGGAAGAGTATATCGATTTCCTAAGGGGGTTCCGGGAAGGGTGTAGGTATGCCTATAGCGGCCCGTCCGGAGGGAAAGCGGAAATTTACTTTGTCCCCGTAGAGGATGGCCGCGCCAGGGCCGATAAGCCGAAAGCGCATAACTGGCAGATTTCCGGCAACAACGTAGACGGGTTTATTGTGACGGAAATTTTTGGTCCTTTTCTTTCTTTACACGGCACACAGAACAAGATATAATGACTGTACCATGCGCCGCCGGCAGAATATGCTGTGCGTACGCTGGAAATGGAATTTCGCGGATGTATTATAATAGGAAGAAAGAAGGGAGATGAGAGGGTATGATGAAAAAAATGGTAGCGGCATTGCTGGCCGCAAGCCTTGCGCTTTCGCCGTGCGCAGTGCATACGGTACCCATTTTTGGGGCGTCTGGCGCAGGCATAGCGGCGCAGGCGCAGCAGACGGAAGGGAGCGTATTGGATATCCGGGTAGCTTCTTCTCCGATGTATCCTTATGAGGGGAAGGTTACGGCAAAGGTCAGCAACGGCAGCGGTATTTCCAAAGAGCAGGAACTGTATTTTGCAGCAGACGGAATGGCGCAGGCCAGTTTTGATGTGCCAGCAGGGGTGTATACGGTCGTTATTAAAGCAAAAAAGTTTGCGGACTATATACAGACTGTCGAGGCGAAGTCCGGATGGACGCATAAAATCCTGGTAAATCCGGTGCGGACAGAAAACGGGAACAATGCGCAGGCAGGCTGGCTGCGGGCCGGCGATATCGACGGGGACGGAGATATTGACAAAGACGATTCCAAAGCGCTAACGGACGCCATCCACGCAAATCGGACAGATTCCATGTATGACTTAAACGGCGACGGCAAGGTAGACCTGGCAGATTTGCATACGCTCGTACAGGGGATAGATGCCGCGCAAGAATCCGTGGTTGAAATGCTCTGCTTTCCAAAAAGCAGCCAGTCGTCGGACAATACGCTTGTGGAAGGCGCCATCGGGTCTTTCTTGCAGGGAAAAGACAGCATTGTGTTAAAGCCGAAATCCGGCGGGACGATCTCGGAAGGCAATCCAGTGGAATTCCACCTGACGATGCCGGGCGGGGAGGAAGGCGTGCTGCTTGGCGGACTTGCTATATATACGCCGTCCGTGACAGATGCGAACGGAAATACGTACAGCCAGATTTCGAAAGGGGACGCAACGATTACTTATCTGGATGCGAGCGGGAAAGAATCCATACAGACCGTCTCATTTGGCTCAAACCAGACAATACTTGCAGGCGATCGAAATCGGAACTCCCTTGCAAGTATTACGTCTGGGAAGGAAAGTAGCACAACAGAAAAAGCCGGCAGTTTAAAGCAGAAGTCCCTTGCAAGCGTGTCGGGAAAGGAAAATAGCGCGACGGAAAAAGCCGGCAGCTTAGAGCAAAAGTCCCTTGCAAGCGCCGCGGCAGGAAAAGCAAGCGGTATGGCGGCAGATGTCGAAGCGGATGGGACGATCGTGATAGATTTTGGCGGGCAGATTGCGGTCAAGCGCGTGACGATCCGGATTACCGGGACGACGAAAAAGGAGCAGCCGCTTGTGGAAATCGCGAAAGTCGAGTTCGTCAACGATATGCAAGAAAGGATTTCCGAACCAAAGCTGGACATACCTACGATCCTGTCGCTGCAGCCGGGCGATAAGAGCCTGGCGGTAGCCTGGAGCGCGCAGAATAATGTTACTGGGTACGAATTATCCATATCTGGGCCGGTAGACAACCAGAATACGGTGGAATCACAGATTATAAAAGTAACTGGAACGCAGCACCAGGTTGGGGCGATTAATAATAAAGGCCTTATCAATTACAAAGAATATACGGTAAAAGTGCGTTCTGTCAATGGAAACTGGACAAGCCCGTGGTCGCCGGCAAAGGCTGCCACCCCGGTGCCGCAGGGAAAACCGGCGCCTCCGGACAATGTAAGGGCGCAGGGCGGCTACCGTTCGGTCACTGTATCCTGGAAAAATATGAGCGACGCCACCGGGTATATGGTTTATTACAAAGAGAGCGCGGCGTCCGCGTTCCAGCCGGTAGTCAGTGGGTTTGTACAACAGGATGCAGGCGTCGGGAGGCTGACGGCAAACAGCTATACGATTACCGGGCTTAAGGACTATGTATCCTATTCGGTCTATGTCGTAAGCTGGAACGAATCCGGCTGGGGCAACCCGTCGTTGACGGCGCAGGCGACGACCAAATCGGAAGCGCTGCCGCTGCTGCCGAAGTACAAGCTGTTAAATACGTCCAATGGGACTGGGCGGCTGACCAGCCATATATTGAGCGCGGCCTATGGCGGGAGCGGCGGCGCCTCCATGAAAGGGAGCCCGCTGGATACAGGCAAGAGTGCGCTGGGGCTTGTGGATGATGACTATGCGTCTTACTGGAGCAAGAGCGACTGGGACGACGGCGTAGCTTACACAGGGCCGGACAAGGGCATGGAAATCCTGTTGGACCAGGACTATAAGATGAATTATTTTACTTATGCTGCCGCAGATCAGATCGCAGGCTGCGACCAGGTACGGATTACATATGGGAATGCGCAGGACAAAAGCGCCGTTAAGAGCGTAGGGGCGCGCTTGTTGCAAAAGATGGACGCCAATGATAATCCGTATTATATCGTAAAGCTGAATGAAACTATTATCGCAAACCGGATTCATCTGTATCTGGGCAGGTCTTCGGGCAACCGTGCAGAGATAAAGGTCGGAGAGGTTCATTTCCATAGCTATGATCCGATCGAAGACGACATTATGGCGCTGTATACAGATGAAATGCATACTGTTTTGCGCGCAGACGTTACAGAAGCTACGATCCGTGCGCTGGAAAACCGGTTGCAAACGGCGGACCCGGTAAGCGGGGAAAAACATCCGCTGTATAAAGAACTGGAAATTGAGCTCCAGACGGCGCGGGATATTTTAAATTCAAACCTGGCGCCTTCTTATGAAGTGCACAACCAGATTACAGACAAAAAAGACGGCCATCTAGGCTTCGGGGGCTTAAACGCCTGGCAGCCGCTTGGACGCACTGCCTATGCCGGGGAATCGCTGCTTGTATTTGTAGGGCATAATACTAAGCGCACCGGGGACGGGACGAACTTGCAGCTTGTCTACACGCAGCACCATGCAGAAGCGGCCAACGTATCCCGTGCGGTAAATTTAAAAGTGGGCAAAAATATCCTGACCGTCCCGCAGCTTGCGAGTACGGATGTGGAACGTGGCGGGCAGCTGTATATCGCTTATAACGGGAACAACCCGCAGGATAAGTACGCCGTGCGCATCGGCGGCGGCAGCGCGGTTCCAGCGTTAGACCTTTATGGAAAAGAAGGGGCAGCCAGGACGGCGGCAATCCGGGAATACATCCAGACGCTGGAAAACTATGTGACAACGCTGGAAACAGGGCATGGCAAAGCGCATACCGGCGTAAAAAATGTCGATTACAATTATGACAAGAAGAACTGCATTTTAAATGCGACGGATATTTTAATGGAGCAGATGATGTACTCGCTGCCTGCTACACAGGTGCTGGCGGGATTGTCGGGCGCGCAGGGCGTCGACGCGAAAGTAAAGAAGCTAGACCGCGCGCTGCAGGCGATGGATGATATGATGGCGCTGTTTTACCACCATAAGGGGCTTAGCGACAGCGCCGGGACTACCAGGGGCAGCAACGCGCTGCCGTCCAGGCATTTGAATATCCGGTATATGCGGATGTTTGCGGGCGCTTTTATGTACGCTTCGGGGAACCATATCGGCATCGAATGGGGCTCTGCGCCGCTGGCAAGCTCGCCGGATACGATGGCAGGCTTCGGATGGGGGATTGCCCATGAAATTGGACACAATATCAACCAGGGGTCATACGCGGTTGCGGAGATTACGAATAACTATTTTGCGCAGCTTCTGAAAAAAGTCGGGGGCGGCGGAACCCGTTTTCAATATTCCGACGTTTACAAAAAAGTGACGTCCGGGGCGTCCGGACGGGCTTCGAACGTATTTGTACAGCTGGCAATGTACTGGCAGCTGCACCTGGCGTTTGATAACCAGGCCGATGACGCGCATATTTACACGAATTATAACGAACAGTTTAATAACCTGTTTTTCGCCCGCGTGGATACGTATTCCAGGAATCCAAAACAGGCGCCGCAAGATGGGCTGACGTTAAACGGCGGCCCGGAACAGAATCTGGTACGGCTGGCCTGTGCGGCGGCAAATGCAAATATGCTCCCGTTTTTTGAGCGGTGGGGTATTGAGCCGGATGATGAGACAAAAGCATATGCGCAAAAATACGGCGCGCCGGTGCAAAAAGCATATTATTACGCGAACGATGAAGCCAGGGACTACCGGGTAGCGCATGCGGCGCAGGAGGCGTCGGCCGGCGTAGCTGGAAAAGACGTGATCGCCACGCCGCGGCTGTCTACGACAGGCGCAAACGGCAGGACGAACTCCAACCGGGTCACGATTACGATACCGTTAAAAGACGGCGTAAAAAAAGACGCCATCTTGGGCTATGAAATTATCCGCTCGATGATAAGCGATGGCAAAATGCAGCCGGAAGAAGTCGTCGGATTCCAGGAAATCGATCAAAACGCGGCCGAAACGGTATTTGTAGATACGCTTAGCACGGTCAATAACCGGGTGATGTACTATAAAATAAGGGCCGTGGATAAATTTTTGAATTATTCCAACGTACTGGATGCCGGCAGCCGGAAGATCGAGACGGAAGGGGAACTGGATAAGGCGAATTGGAGCATTGAGACGACAATGGCATCCGATGAGGATGAGCTGCTCGGTACGAAGGAAGAAGAGCCGGACAGCGGCTACGATACGGATAATAATGTCCAGGCGAAAAATAGCAGTATTACGCGCATTATTGACAATAAAACAGACGATGGGGGCACCTATCATGAAGCTGCATCTAGCGCTACGTCTTCCGCTACGATTACGATCGATATGCACAAGGCGCAGGCGGTAACGGCGCTGAAGTACCAAGGCAGCGCGCTTGCTTCACTGACTGTGGAGGTAAGCGAAGACGGCCAGAAATGGACGGCTGTACGCAAAGGCTATACGGGGCTTGACGCAAAGGCAGCCGCGCAGGGGAGCACGGTATGGTTCGACGCTGTGCAAGAAGGCGCAAGAGACCACTGGATCGGCACCTATACAGCCAGGTATGTAAAGCTGACATTTACAAAATCCGGCCCGGCCTCGATACAGGAAATTGAAATCTGCGGCCCGTCGGGGGACAATGTGAAATTTTATGAAACCGGCGACGGCAAACCGGCGGTTGGCCTGCTGTCCAAAGCATGGACATATGGCGACAAAGCAGAAGATGTCATTGCGCCGGGGGCTTTGGTCTTTACTGGGAAGTACAAAGGCAATCCGGACTATAACGTCGTTATACTCTATGACCAGGACGGGAACGTGATTGGAAGCTATAATAACAAAGTAGAGTCGGTGCAGGTTATTATGGCAAAAGTGCCGGAACATGGCAATCTGGGAGAAGTTTCAGACGGCACGTGGGTATACTGTGTCGAACCGGCTTATTTCAATTCCGATACGTTAAAGAAGATTACATCGGTACGCGCGGAACTGTACCGGGTAGACGACGCAAAGACGCTGGACGGGGAGCGTATTGTCAGCGACACGGAGCCGATAGAGATGCCGCAGACGCTGCCGTCAATTATTTTGGAAGACTACCGTCCAAAGTCGGGGCAGTAAAGCCGAAGAAAGCAGCTGCCGTTGCAGCCGCCAAAAACGCGGAAGGACTACCGTCCAAAAGTGGGACAGTAAAGATGAAAAGTTGTATGGAAAGCCTGCGGGTTGCGCTTGTAGCATCCCCGCAGGCATAAAGAAAGGAGGCGGGTTATCGATATGAAAAAATGGGTTGGTTGTTTGCTTGCGGCCCTTCTGCTGCTAGTTCTCGTTCCACCGGTTGAAGCGTCCGCGGCAGCCGGCGGGGAGCTGGCGGTACATGGGCGCGATATAACCGTAACGCTGCGCAAGCCGGACGGGGTAGCAGAGGCTGTGACGTCTTTGCGGTTTTGGATGTACGTGACCGTCCTGGAAGGCGATATGCGCCAGCCGGTGTTTACCTTTGCCGAGGCGCCGGCAGGCGGCGTTCCAGGCGTTGTAAAAGACGCTGCGGTTGCAAAACAAGGAAACCGGTATGTGCTTGACTTGATCGTGTCCGGGAAAAAGGAGCAGGATATTTTCCAGGGCGCCGATTCGACTGTGATCGGGACGCTGACGTTGTATCCGGCCAGCCAGACCGTAAAAGCGGAAGTTGGCGTTGCGGGGGAAGGCGCGGCGGAAGGGGCGCAGCCGGTAGTAACCTATATCAGCGCGTCCAGCCTGGCGCAGCAGGCCGCGTTTTTGACGGGGGTAAATCCGGTTTCTTATTCCGGTTCGTCGTCGGACGTGCCGGCGGTGCCGGAACAACCGGGGGAGGATTCCAGCCAGGGATTTTCCAAGGACGCAGCGCCGAAGTTAAAGCTGCGTGTAGGAGATACCGGTAGGCACATAGCGTTTAGCTGGAAACAGGTGCCGGGGGCGTCCGGCTATAAAATATACCAGTACCAGGAAGAGACTGGCAAATATAAACGCATTAAGACAATCAAAGAAGGGGATAAGACCTCCCTGTCGCTAAAGATGGACTATGCGGCTACGTACAAATTCCGTATGCGGGCATTCCAGACGCTGGCGGATGGGGCCAAAGACTACGGCGCCTACAGTGCCATAAAGCAGGTCACGACGGCCCCGGCAAAAGTCAAGGGCCTGGCCGTACAGCAAAAAGGCTATGCAAAGAGCGTCCTTGCTTGGGAACAGGCAGTGCCGGCGGGCGGCTACCAGGTATTTTGCAGCACGTCCAAAGACGGCGTTTACACCCGCGTTAAGACCGTGAAAAAGGCTGATGTGTGCAAATATGTAATCAAAGGCCAGGAAAAGAAAAAGATGTACTATAAAGTCCGGGCCTATGTGGAAAAGCCAAACGGGAAACGCAAATACGGGGCGTTCAGCCGTATCCAGGCAGTAAAGCAATTATAATTACAGGGAAAAGAAAAAGTAGAAAAGAAAAAGTAGAAAAGAAAAAGCAGAAAAGGGATTACGGTGGAAAACGCTGTGCTCCCTTTTTTTGCAGAGAAAGGTTAGAGAAAGGTTTTTGATCAAATGCAAAAAATATTAATCGTAGAAGACGACGATGGGCTAAACCAGGCGTTGTGCTACGCCGCCGCAAAGGAGCGGTATGAGCCGCTTTGTGCTTACACGCTGCATGAGGCAAAGGAAAAGTGTTTAAATAACGACGTCCAGCTTGTCGTGCTGGACGTCAACCTGCCGGACGGCGAAGGGTTTTCCTTTTGTAAGTGGCTCAAACAGAAAGCCGATGTGCCGGTGCTCTTTTTAACGGCAAGGGATATGGAAGAGGACGCGCTGGCAGGCTATGAGCTGGGCGCAGAGGATTATGTCGTAAAACCGTTTTCCATGAAAATCCTGTTTAAAAAGATCGGCGTAATATTAGAGCGTGTTTGAAAAATCATTCCCGCAATCTGCACTC